>JAADDM010000274.1 GCA_013153955.1 Gammaproteobacteria bacterium
GGTACAATCCCATCTTAATAAAAACAGGAATCGCCAGTATCGGTAGTAAGATAACGGCAATAATATAATCCGTAATCGGAAAAACCGTATCACCAAAACGTAGCCAAATAGCAAAGACAGAAATAAACAGCAGACCCACAAAATCTACGGCAATCGAAATCAAACGCTTCTGCCAACGCGCGCGCTCTAACAGCCAATCTAGATTAAACACTAAAATAAAACTCCATCACTCTTAACCACTCCCTTAAGCACAACCACATCATTAAATACATCAGCTTAGGCTGGTCGATTTATAAAAAACAAACTGGATCGCTATATTTATCAAACAAACGTCTTAAAACCACCTATTACTGTTTCTGGCAGAGCTTTCTGTATTAATAAATATAACCCTGCCAAAAGTTTACCACGGCAATCGCTCTAAAAGAATAGATCTCCACGCAAGCACCGCATAACGTGCATGACATGCGGGGGTAGATTGTCATTGCGAGCGAAGCGAAGTAATCCAACGTTAAACGTCTAAACTTCGCAGTGGCCGTAAGTCATGGATTGCCACGTCGTTGCACTCCTCGCAAAGACAGACAAACCCCTGAAACCCACCGAACAGAACGCTAAAGTCAAACCCACAGCACGTCATTGCGAGCGAAGCGAAGCAATCCAGCGTTAATGCCTAAACTCCGAAGTGGCCGTAAGCCATGGATTGCCACGTCGCGATGCTTCTCGCAAAGACAAAACCAGTAACCCAACATCCATCATTGCGAGCGAAGCGAAGTAATCCAACATTAACGTCTAAACTTCGCAGTGGCCGCAAGCCTTGGATTGCCGCGTCGCGATGCTTCTCGCAAAGACAAAACCAGTAACCCAGCATCCGTCATTGCGAGCAAAGCGAAGTAATCCAACGTTAAACGTCTAAACTTCGCAGTGGCCGCAAGCCATGGATTGCCACGTCGCGATGCTTCTCGCAAAGACAAAACCAGTAACCCAGCATCCGTCATTGCGAGCAAAGCGAAGTAATCCAACGTTAACGTCTAAACTCCGCAGTACCCGAAAGCCTTGGATTGCCGCGTCGCTACGCGCCTCGTAAAAACAAACCAGAAGCTCATACGAAATCTTATCTTAGAGACATAAGTGTCGCTAAGTGCGATAACACATTGAGTTTATCCCCGTCTTTTTCTAAAACCAAACGGGCTTGTATTTTTTTATGTACCTTAGCCAATGCGACTTGACACTCTTCAACTAAAAACCGAGCCTCTTTTGCCGTTAAATCACACGTCTCAACACCAAAGCGAATTAAAAAATCACGCTTCCACCACTTTTTACTGCCTAACAAAGTCAATGCTGCAATATCATTTTTAATATAAGCAGTGGTAGAAACCACATCATAAGCAGGTGCTAAGCGAATAGAGTGCACATCTTCATAGATTAATCCAAAGTTTTTTAAGTGCGCATCCCCATTTTGCAGGACATTATTAAGCACCACCATTTTAAAAAACTGCTGTAATGAAGCCCTACGTAAATCGGGAGAGGTAAACAGCTTAATCGTTTTCGCAACTTGCTCATAACTACCTGTATATTTATCATCACGCTGCTTAGCTTGCAGTACACACATATCTTCAAAGCCTAAACAGGCGCCATCGGCCGTGATATCAAATCGCTTCATCACAAAAAGCGTTTCATCGTCCGACAAATAAAACTCAGGAACCGTTATGCCCGCTTCCTTCACGACTGTCATACAAAAAAATTCATTTAATGCCAGTTGCGGATAATCCGACCCCCAAGATTTAACAATGTAATCATCCAGCTTTAAAGTGGCTTTATTCTCAACCTGCACCAACACCTTAGGCTGCACACCACTCAACGGTGACTTTAGGGCAAAACGTACGACAAGTTCGTTAAAAAGTTCAGGCTGTTTTGAATGTAATAAATCACTCAATGCCAGAGTCGATTCGGTAGACGTTAACCCCTTATAATTAACACGTCCGCGAATACTAGATGCAAGAAGGGACAACAAGCCAAAGTCATCTGTCTCTGTTAACTTAGAAAACTGTTTTTTTAGCAAGGAGAGTAAATAGCCTTCAGGTAAATGCATCTCAAAAACAGGAAGGAGTTGAGAATGAACATAGCCCTTTGCTCGTACCGGCATCGTGAGTGAGATAAAGTCATCTGAGAAAACCAATGCTTCATAATTAAAAATAAACTCAGCCTTTTCTCTGTGCAAAAGCCCAACAGAGTTTTGATCTACGCGTACAGTCAGCTGTTCAGCCATCTCTTAATTCCTCAAACGTTGGAAAACGGCTCTTCTCTTTAATATGGATTTCGTAGCCCAAATACTCTAAAACTTTAAGCACTTTACGGACACCAACATCCCCTGCACGACCCGTTTCCAACGCATTTATTGTAACCCTAGAAACCCCTATCGCATCAGCTAGGCGCTGCTGTGATATTTTCTTTAGGCCTCTCAACTCAGCAACTTGACGACCCAGCTCTTTAAAATCCACGGAAAAACCTACCAATAGAAAACAATACTTTACATAATAAAAGGGACTTATAATAAAGTAAAGTATTTTATACATCAAAAGGGGCTAGATTACCACGTCGCTATGTACCTCGCAAAGACAAACCCCTTCTTCCGTTAACCTTAGGAGATCCCCTGGTCAAGCCAGAGGATGACGTGTGGGATAGAAGATTGTCATTGCGAGCAAAGCAATCCAGCGTTAACGTCTAAACTCAGTAGTGGCCGTAAGCCATGAATTGCCATATCACTTTGCTCCAAGAAATGACGAGGAGGGCTTGTTTAAACCTCTCACAATGAGAGATAAGCATTGAGCAGTTTTTTGCCTGACTCAGAAATTACTCAATGATACGATTATCGACAACAACCGTATCATATTGTGATACGATTAATCTGACTTTCCGACTCATTTTACTAGGTAATAAAAAATCATGTGGATTTGGCAACAACAAAACTGGCCTAACTTTGAATATGATTTAGATAAAATATTGCCATCATTGGAAATGGCGATACGCAATATTTCACCTTTGATGGCTTTGGCTAATCAACTGGATGAGACTAAACGATTACAACTTGAATCACAAGTTCTGCTAGAAGAAGCCTTGTCCACCGCTAAAATTGAAGGTGAACTTCTAGACCGAGAATCCGTATGCTCTAGTATTGCTAACCGCCTAGGTATTGAACAAACGACCCAATCTTCCAAGTCTTCGCAGGCATTTATTGATGTGCTTTTAGAGTCCATTCGTTCAGCAAATCAACCTTTAAAAGAATCTGATCTTTTTAAATGGCAGCACATGCTCTTTATTGAAAAACCCATGCTACACGATTTAATTATTGGGGATTATCGCCACGACACTATGCAAGTCGTTTCTGGAAGACACGGCAAACAAACCATTCATTTTGAAGCACCCTGCTCAAATCGCCAATGTGTCCAGCAAGAAATGAATACCTTCTTTGACTATCTAAATTCTGCGGGGGTCCTGTCTGGTTATATCAAAGCGGCCATTGCCAAGTTTTGGTTTGTGACCATTCACCCTTTCGATGACGGTAATGGCCGGTTTTCGAGAATTATTGCGGAGCGGTTATTGGTAAAAGCCGACAATACAACGCTTCGCCTTTACTCTCTGTCCACTGAAATTGAAAAACACAGAAATGACTATTACAAAATTTTAGAGAGAACCCAAAAAGGTAACTTAAACCTTACAGAATGGATTATTTGGTTTTTAAATACAATTGCTGCTTCAGCAGAAGCCAGCTTAAGCAAACTCCAAAAAATTCAACAAAGTACGCTATTTTGGGATAGAAACCGAGATATAAATCTTAACAAAAGACAACGTAAACTCATCACACGTTTATTACAAACCCATGATTTTGCAGAGGGTGTTTCAAGAAGAAAATACAAGAACCTTGTCGGAGCATCTGATGCAACCTCTGCAAGAGATTTAAAAGAACTTTTAAAGCTCGGTATTCTTAAGGTAGAGGGTGCTGGACGCAGCACTAAATATTTTATCATTTAGTAAATTAACACCTCACTCTAGCAGGCGGGCGTTCTTAACCTACCACAATGATGGAGGATGTAATGCCATGATCAAGCCAGGGGATGACGAGTGTGATAGATCGTCATTGCGAGCGAAGCGAAGTAATCCAGTATTAACGTCTAAACGCAGCAGTGGCCGCTAGCCATGGATTGCCGCGTCGCTGCACTCCTCGCAAAGACAAACCTTATCATTGTAATCATGTGAAATACACGAGTTAAGCCAGGGGGTGACGAGTGTGATAGATCGTCATTGCGAGCGAAGCGAAGTAATCCAGTATTAACGTCTAAATGCAGTAGTGGCCGCTAGCCATGGATTGCCACGTCGCGATGCACCTAGAAAAGACAAGAGCTGTAGTGTCAACACTTTCCGTTAGCCTTGAGCCTTTGGTTGAAATACTTTTTACCCGGAGCCCAAACGACTTAACGCCTAAAATTTAATGCGAATATATAGAGTGATCACCCACATCAATAAGTACCAACCTACCATCCTCCATTAATTTTAATGTTAATAAAACTCTATATTGCATATTGATAGAGATTGAATGACAGCCTTTATTTTTTATTGGATTAAGCCTCAAGGAGGGGTGTAAAGGATCTAATGACAACAACTTTAACGCCATAACATATTGTTTAATAAGCTCAGGATGCTTTTTAAAAAACTTTATTTCACGTTTAGCATAGGAATCTGGACGAACAATTTCAAACGTCATTTTCTATTTCTTTCTCTAAGACTAAAGCATAGTTTTCTACATCTTTAATCGTCGTAAAATTGCCGCTTTCAATACAAAGTTCCGCTTCACTTATGGCCTGCTCAAGCTGATATTCACGATACTGATTAAACTCTTCAACCGACAAAATAATATACTTAGCCTTACCTCTTACATCAACCATAACGGTATTGTCTGCGCCATTTAACATCGCCCGTTCGATACCAGAAATACCATTACGCTTTAAATCATTTGCGTTTATCGACAACATAATCATTAGCTCTCTTCTGTGCATAAATAGTCAAGAAATAATAGCACACTTTACAGCACTAAAAACAGTGCGTTAACATTGGTAAGCCACAAAATAAAGATTAAGAAGGAAAAAGGGGAAGCACGGGAATAGATCGTCATTGCGAGCGAAGCGAAGCAATCCAGTGTTAACGTCTAAACGCAGTAGTGGCCGTAGGCCATGGATTGCCACGTTGCTACGCGCCTCGCAAAGACAAGACCTTTCCTTGCTTAGCCTTGGGAGATCCCCTGGTCAAGCCAGAGGATGGCGTGTGGGGGTAGATCGTCATTGCGAGCGAAGCGAAGCAATCCAGTGTTAACGTCTAAGTACCAGTCTTTGCCGTAGGCCATGGATTGCCACGTCGTTACACTCCTCGCAATGACGGGAGGGGTTTATCACCGCAAGAAAAACGTAGCGAAATTCATTAAACCCCATCCG
>JAADDM010000032.1 GCA_013153955.1 Gammaproteobacteria bacterium
TCTATGAAGACACTCTTTCCTATGGAGTGGGTGCTGAATGGTCCGCATTCATTAGCGAAAATCTCTTTGAATATCTTGATGCACCTATTGTAAGGGTCGCATCAGCAGACATCCCAGTGCCCTTCGCAACTTCCCTTGAACAGGAATTCTTACCATGGAACAGGCTTAAAGACGCCCTTGAAATGCTGGAGAGGTATTAAATTTCTGGAGATAATTCATTGTGCAAGAGTTGGTTCTTAGCGGGGGCGAATGGGAATTTTCCCATAAAATCAAAATTGTGTATATTTGTAATCAGAAAAAATAAAATACCAAGAAATGTGCAACAAAAAGTTGTTTAGAGGTATTGTGATTGGGTGGAGCGTTTCCCTTTCTCATGAAATAAGGCGGGGGGGGGGTAACCATCTGATTATCAGTTGTTTATTAGTAATCAACCTTCTTTTCGGAACAGCGTTTCCTTCTTTCTCACAGAATGTAGGGATAGGGACTACCACGCCACAAGCCCAACTGCACATTCAGATTAGTTCATCGTATTTCCAGCCTGCTTTATTAGTTGATGTTCAAGGGGCACCAGTTCCACATTTAATCATCACACCTGATGGGAAGGTGGGCATTGGTGTTTCATCGCCATCTGAGAGACTTGAAGTTAGTGGGAATGTTCGGTTTTCAGGAGCGTTGATGCCTGCTGGCAATGCTGGGACAGCTGGTCAAGTTCTTGTTTCGCAAGGTCCGGGTTTAGCACCACAATGGCAAGATGCCACTACTGTAGGAGGCGACAATTGGGGCAGTCAGGTAGCACAGACGCAGGCGCCAATTGTGGGCGATGGTACGAGTAGTAATCCGATAGGTTTGCAGTCTGGCACAGCTAGTGGAGACATATTGGTTTGGGATGGTTCGCAATGGGTTGTTCAGCAGCCGAGTGTATCAACAGGGGTGGCGCCTATTTGTTCAAGTCCTACAACTGATTATGTACAGAAGTGGACGGGCAGTGAGTTGTGTAATAGTCTCATAGTTGACAATGGTAGTGAGGTAGGTGTTGGAGTGGCGAGTCCGGTGGCGAGGTTGCATGTGGAGGCGCCGTCCACGTATGCCAATGCGTTGTTTGTGGTTCGGCATGATACTAATTCGGCGAGCAATCCATTTTTTATAGTTACACGAGATGGACGTGTTGGGGTTGGTACTGCGAATCCAGTGATGAAGTTTGAGATAGATTATCCGGTGTCGTCGCCAGCGTTTGTGGTTACGTCAGATGAGAGGTTTAAGGAGGGCATTGAGTCTATTAGTGAGGGAGGTTCAGTATTGGAGCGGGTAGTTCGGTTGCGCGGAGTTTATTATTACTGGAATGAAGCGTATCGTGAGTTGGGCAGGGGAGATGACAGGAGGCATATTGGGTTGATAGCTCAGGAAGTGAAGGAGGAGTTTCCGGAGTTGGTGTATGAGTGGTCGGATGGTTCGGGTTATTTGATGGTGGATTATGATGGGATGGTTCCAGTGTTGTTGGAGGCGATAAAAGAGTTAGCTGATTTAGTAGAGGCTCAGAGTCAGAAAGTGGATGAATTAGAATCATTGAAAGGGTTGATTCACTTAATAGAGGTTCAGAGTCGTAGGATAGAGGAGTTGGAAAGGAGGGTTTTGGAGTTGGAGACTGGTTCAGGTGTTTCAAGCAGGTAAAAATTTTTGTCAATTAACCTTAAAAATTCGGGAAAAATGAGAAGGGTGATTTTGCTTAGTGTTGCGGTGTGGTCTGTTGGTTCGTTAGCACAGAAGGTTGGGGTGGGGACCAATTCGCCTGTTGCTAAGTTGCATGTAGAGGTTCCGTCAGGGATAACGTATCCTGCTTTTCAGGTTAATCAGCAGGGTTCGGCGGTTCCGTATTTAATCATTCAGCCCAATGGGAATGTGGGCATTGGTGTTGCCAGTCCTTCGGAGGCTTTAGATGTTTCGGGCAATATTCAGTTTAGTGGGGCGTTGATGCCAGGTGGTAATGCGGGCGCTGCGGGTCAGGTTTTGGTTTCGCAGGGTCCGGGTGTTCCGCCGACGTGGCAGAGTGCTTCTGCTGTTGGGGACAATTGGGGCAGTCAGGTAGCGCAGACGCAGGCGCCGATAGTTGGCGATGGAACAAGCGGGAATCCAATCACTTTACAGTCGGGCACTGCAAATGGAGAAGTTCTCATTTATAATGGCAGTCAGTGGCAGATAAGGCAAGCGCCGTGGGATTCGGTGTGCAATACTGTGATGGCGAACATGGTACAGAAGTGGACGGGCAGTGAGCTATGTAATTCGCAGATTTATGATGATGGTACTAATGTAGGGATAGGGACTACGACGCCTACGCAGAAGTTGGATGTTGCTGGTAATATTCAGTTTTCAGGGGCATTGATGCCAGGGGGAAATGCAGGCAGTCCGGGACAGGTACTTGTAAGCAATGGACCAGGAGTTGCGCCATCGTGGACTACGTTTAGTACAGGGGGTTCAGGGATTTCAGGTTGTGCAAATTGTCCTACTATGTATGGACCTTTTGTAAACACAAACGGTGATTCTATAGCTGCCTGTTCTCAGACAATGACATGGAAGCAATGTGCGCAGGCTTGTGTTAAAAGCACTTACGGAGGGTTCAATGATTGGCGGATGCCTTCTTTAGAAGAGGTTATTTACATTAACACACAGGTGATAGATTACAATCAAGGCGGTTGTTATCATTGGACTACAACGCCGTTAGGGTATAAAGGGGTAAGTCCATCTGGTAGCACCACCAGCGCAGGCAACTACTACGTGTTCATGCCCAGCGACGGCAGCTGGAGCTGGCTCTACGCCTACAACATCAGCTACTGTCGCTGCGTCCGCTAACAAAAAATTAAACTATGAGGCTTAATATACTTATAAGCTATATAAACTTAAGTACCACGTATAATATAGTAATAATTATACTGTGGCTGTGCTTGGTCGGTTTTATTAAACTTAAACATTAAATTGTTTGTTTATGCCATATGTATATGTTCTTTATTCGCTGAGGGATGGTAAGAAGTACACTGGCTTGTGTTTTAGTTTGAGGAAGCGTCTTTCAGAACACAAGGAGGGGAGGGTTCGTAGCACGGCGCATAGAAGACCATTAGTGCTTGTTTATTACGAGTGGTGTCGCAGTTGGCGGGATGCTAGGAAAAGGGAACTTTATTTAAAAACAAGCGGAGGAAAGAGATATTTGAACAACAGGTTGAAGCACACCCTTGCCGTACTAAAAGGAAGAAAAATAGAAAATAGCCAAGATGACAAAGAGGGAAGCGAGGAAGGGCAGGCATAGTGCTAATGGTTTTAAAAACAGGGAGCAAAAGCAGCAGGATAAAATTTCGCTTGATAAACAAGCGAAGGGTGACGTTGAAAAGTTTAGGCATCCGCCGGTGGTAGGCGATTTAGCAGCCTTCTTGAACTACTGGATGCCGCTCTACACTTCCATGAACAGGCGGTGGCGTGCCGTGGCAGGCAGATTAACAACGACGATAACCAAGCTTTTGGAAATAAGCGTTGAGGTTTCATTTTTGAAGAACAAGTTTCAACAGAGGAGGAAGCTATTGCATGCCAGGGCTAAAGTGGATGTGGCGAAGGCTCTTGCACACACGCTGTGGGTTCACAAAGCCCTTTCCGACACGCACTATTCAGAAGTGAACAAAAAACTTCTTTTAATAAGCGTGCAGTTGACTAAGTGGCAACAATGGACGGAGACAAAAAGGGGCAATGAAGCAGTGTGAAAGGATTGATAGTGAGGGTTCCGTGCCCGTACCCCCAGCGGGTCAAGGCAAGCGTGCCATAGCGATGCGTCGCTTGGCAACACCGAAACCGGGCAATGACGCACCACCAACGCAGGCAACTACTACGTGTTCAGGCCCAGCGACGGCAACTGGAGCTGGAACAACGCCAACAACAACAACTACTGTCGCTGCGTCCGCTAAGGGAACCCTTTCTAAAAAACACACAGTGTGCACAGGCTTTTTTAACCACAGAGGACGCCAAGTATGACACAGTGTGCACAGAGTATTAAAAAGGCGACAAGAAATTTAATAAAGACTCTGTGTTACTGTTTTTACTTTGTGGAACTCTGTGACCTAATAAACCACTGTGTGCCCAGAGGATGACAAGGAACAAAAAACTAAAAAAACTCTGTGGAACTTTGGTTTAACTCTGGCGACTCTGCGACTTAAAGGAAGCACAATGGAGGGAAAGGTGTCATGTGAGGATTTGTCCCTTCGTCTTTTAAGCGTTGCACGGAAATTATCCCGCTCTGCACAATTCAAGAAATATAGACTTAACCTACCAGAAATATGCAAAACCTTAGCAAGACAGATACTTGACTTTGAATATCACCCGAAGCCCTATGCTTATTTTATCGTGACTGACCCTAAACCACGAGAAGTGTTCGCCCCGCACTTCTACGATAGGATAGTCCAGCGATGGTTCGTCCTTGAAACAGAACCTTATTTTGATAAACGTTTTTTACCCCAAGCATATGCCCATAGGAAAGGATTTGGTCCACACAAGGCGGTGCGAAGACTAAGGCATACACTACGCAATAGGAAGTTAACTTTCTATCTCAAGGCTGACATTAGGAATTTTTTCTATTCAATACATCGTCCGACGCTGTGGGAACTGCTAAACCAATATTGGTTTAGATATATTGAAGAGCATCCATATTACAAATGGCTCACATATGTGGCGAAAACTGTTTTGTTTACTGACCCGACGAGAAAGTTTTATGTTACGTGTCCACGAACTTTAGTTCATCTTCTTCCACCCCATAAGACTTTGTTTAATTGTTCAGCGGACAGAGGCTTGCCTTTGGGAAATGCGACAAGTCAACTGTTTGCTGCTATCTATCTGCACGAATTAGATAGGTTCATAGTCCACGAACTAAAAATGAAGCACTATTTCAGATACGTTGATGATTTTGTTATATTAGGTTCCGACAAAACAAAGTTGAACGCTGTTTGGGAGAGCGTCAATAGCTTTTTAGAGTCTAGATTGAAAATGAGGCTTCATCCAAGCAAGAGGATAATCCAACCTGTGAAATATGGTATAGACTTCGTTGGATATGTGATTTGGTCTAGGAGAACCTTAGTTAGGCAAGCGACTGTCAAAAGAATGTTGTTTCGTTTCTATCAAACCCGTTCTCTCTGCACGAAGGATTGTGTTATGCTTTCAATGTTGCCCAAAACGCTGCGAAATTTAATTCGTAAAGGAGCTACTATCGGTGAGTTAGAGCCCCTTTTAGAAGATGTCTTGGAGGTAATGAAAGTCTCTTATAAAGGGTGGCTGTGCCATGCTGACACTGAACATCTAATTATGAAAATTATGCCATCTTAAAATGTGCTGAGGAGCAATTGAGTACCACAGGATAGAAACATTGTTAATTGAGATTCGTTTAATATTCTACAGAACCTGTTGTTT
>JAADDM010000246.1 GCA_013153955.1 Gammaproteobacteria bacterium
GAGGCGTTGAATGGGTCGCTTAATCGTATCATAATAGAATTTAAAAACGGGGTGTTCCACCGTCATTCATTATAAGCAGGGATCGTATAGGGGTCTTATTTTGGATTATTTAATATCATAGGATAAAGAGGGCTAAATGCACCTAAATACGTGGGGATCACGCCCTAAAAGTAGTCATAAAATCCATATTGTTTTACTGGGAACTGTATTCTCTTGGATGACTCTCTTGTTTGCACACTCGGTATTGGCGGATGAGCACAGTATGAAGGTATTGCCATCCGGGCATTTAGTGTCATCAGTTGTGCCAAGTCTTGTTCTACTTAAAGCCTATGATGGAACTGAGGATATTTCTGGTTGGCTGGTCAGTGAGAAACTGGATGGTGTACGTGCCTATTGGGATGGACGACGGTTAATAAGTCGTTCGGGCCGCGAGTTTGCCGTGCCGAGTTGGTTTACGGAGAATTTCCCGCCTTTTGAATTAGATGGTGAGCTGTGGATGGGTCGTGGAGAGTTCTCTAAAACGGTCTCTATTGTCCAGCAACATAAGCCGCATAATGGTTGGCAAGACATCACTTATCAAGTTTTTGAGTTGCCCAATCAGCAGGGAGGACTGTTAGAACGACTGAATATATTGTCGCTCTATTTAAAGGCTTTCCCTGCTCCTTATTTACAGGGTATTGAGCAGAGTACGATTTCGGATAATACATCGCTGCAAAACTTATTACAGCAGGTTACAGAGCAGGGCGGAGAGGGCTTGGTACTTCGGAACCCTGATACCCTTTATTATGCCGGTCGTACACCTAATGCTTTAAAGGTTAAGGTAAAGCAAGATGCTGAGTGTATTGTCACAGGCTATACAGAGGGCAAGGGAAAGTATCACGGTCAGGTAGGGGCGCTAAAGTGCAAGCTGGCTAAAGGCACGTTTCCTGAGCTTAGTGCGACTGAAAAGCGTGTTATTAAATTGGGCAGTGGCTTAACGGATTCGCAGCGTTTATCTCCCCCTAAAGTGGGCTCGGTGGTCACTTTTCAATATATGGGGGTAACCCAGTCAGGTCTGCCGAGATTTCCAGTGTATTTAAGGGCGCACTCTGAGTAGTCGGTTGTTTAGGGAAATGGGTGTTGTAATGACTTGTTGAATCTAAAGTACAAAACAAACAGGCCTGTTTGTTTTTAGAGCACTTATTTTACAGCGCCTTATTGTAAGGCGATTGTTTAAGGCTTTATGCTTTCATAAAGGCTTCAACGCGATCAATCGCATTGACTAGATTCTCCATACTGGTAGCAAAAGAGAAGCGCATGTGATTGTCTGCGCCAAAAGCGGATCCCGGCACAGCGGCTACGAGCTTTTGTTCTAGCAGAGCTTCCACAAATGCGGTATCGGTTGCATAACCTTTCATTTTCATCGCTTCGGATATGTCCATGAAGGCATAAAATGCACCATCGGCCTCAATGCACTTAAAGCCCGGAAGCGTATTGACACGATTCATCACATAGTGATGGCGTTTTTTAAACTCAGAAAGCATGATTTGGATGCATTCTTGAGAGCCATTTAACGCTTCTACTGCGGCAGCCTGTGAGATAGAACACGGGTTAGAAGTGCTTTGTGACTGGACTTTACGCATGCCTGCAATAAGGTCAACAGGCCCGCCTGCGTAGCCAATTCGCCAACCCGTCATAGAGTAGGCTTTAGAGACGCCATTCATCACAATGGTTCTGTCAGTTAGGGCAGGGCATACTTCCAGAATATTGGTAAAAGGGGTGTCGCGTAGTTGAATGTGTTCGTACATATCATCAGAGGCGATGAGGATATTAGGGTGTTGCATTAGGATATCGGCCAAAGCGGTTAGCTCATCAGCCGTATAAACGGCGCCCGTTGGGTTGGATGGACTGTTTAATACCAGCATACGTGTTTTAGGCGTGATGGCCGCCGCAAGTTGACTGGCGGTTATTTTAAAGCCTTGTTCAATACCTGCTTCCACAATAATGGGTTCAGCTCCCGCTAGTAATGCCATATCTGGATAAGAGACCCAGTAAGGCGCTGGAATAATAACTTCATCACCGTCATTTAAAGCCGCTTGGCATAGGTTATAAAAGCTCTGCTTTCCGCCTGATGAGACAAGAATTTGGTTCATCTCAAAGTCGAGGCCGTTATCACGCTTAAACTTAGCTTGAATGGCTTCTTTAAGATCTGCCGTACCATCAACCGCGGTATAGCGTGTTTCGCCATTTTCAATCGCGGCAATCCCTGCGGCTTTAATGTGCTCAGGTGTATCAAAATCAGGTTCGCCCGCCCCTAAACTAATAATATCTTTACCCGCGCGTTTTAACTCAGCTGCTTTGGCAGTAATGACCAAAGTAAGGGATGGTTTTACACGATTAACACGTTTAGATAAGTTAGCCATTGATTGAATGTCTCCAGAGAGGGTATCAGCTTGTATAATATCGCTTTTAATTGGCTAAAACGCGCCAGTTGCAATATTCATACACCAAAATTAAGCGTCTTTGTACAGTGCGAATTTGCACGTAAACGCTGGTGATTAATAATTCATTCCATTCTACTGGATTTTACCCCTGCTTTTAAAGGATTAATTGTGGCAAAAGCATTTGAGCTCGTCTCTTCATACTCTCCTAATGGTGATCAGCCCAGTGCGATCGCTAAATTGGTGGAGGGATTGAACGATGGCGAGGCCTACCAAACCCTTTTAGGAGTGACCGGCTCAGGTAAAACGTTTACGATTGCCAATGTTATCGAAAAGGTGCAGAGACCGACCATTATATTGGCGCACAACAAAACGCTTGCTGCTCAGCTGTATGGTGAAATGAAAGGGTTTTTTCCCAATAATGCGGTGGAATATTTTGTCTCATATTATGACTACTATCAGCCTGAAGCCTATGTACCAGCCTCGGATACCTATATCTCTAAAGACTCCTCGGTCAATGAACAAATCCAGCAACTGCGCCTGTCGGCAACCAAAGCATTATTAGAGCGAAAAGATGTTATTTTGATTGCAACCGTGTCAGCTATTTATGGACTGGGCGATCCTGAAATGTATCTCAAGATGATTCTGCAAGTACGCTTGGGGGATACCATTGCACAGCGTGATGTTTTGGCAAGACTTACTTCCATGCAGTACAGCCGCAACGATATTGAACTCTGGCGCGGTACTTTTAGAGTACGTGGGGATGTGATTGACATTTTTCCAGCTGAGGCGGATGAGTACGCTGTTAGATTGGAGTTGTTTGATGATGAAGTGGAGAGTATCTCTTGGTTTGACCCACTAACGGGTGAAGTCGTTAGCAAGCCCACGCGTGTCACCGTTTATCCTAAGTCACATTACGTGACCCCGCATGCACGCGTATTAGAGATGGTTGAAAAAGTTAAAGTGGAGTTGGTTGATAGGCTAGAGGCGCTACGCGGCATGAATAAGCTCGTGGAGGCACAGCGGTTAGAGGAGCGTACTCGGCTGGATATCGAAATGATGGTAGAGCTTGGTTATTGCCAAGGCATCGAAAACTATTCACGCTATTTATCTGGCAGAGCGCCCGGCGAAGCCCCACCAACTTTAATGGACTACTTTCCCAAAAATGCACTATTGGTGATTGATGAGAGCCACGTCACCATTCCGCAAATTGGCGGCATGTATAAAGGGGATCGCTCGCGTAAAGAGAACTTAGTTAACTTTGGGTTTAGACTGCCTTCAGCCTTAGATAACCGACCTATGATGTTTGAAGAGTTTGAAAAAGGTATGCCCCAAGCCATTTTTGTCTCCGCAACGCCAGGGAAGTATGAGGCCGAACACTGCTCAGAAATGGTCGAGCAAGTGGTTCGCCCAACGGGGCTGTTAGATCCCATTATCGAAGTTCGCCCAGCCCTAACTCAAGTGGATGACCTGCTCAGTGAGATTACTTGGCGTACCAAGTTAGACCAACGTATTTTGGTGACCACGCTGACTAAGCGTATGTCGGAAAATTTGACCGAGTATTTTGAAGATCATGGGGTGCGCGTGCGTTACTTACACTCCGATATTGATACCGTTGAGCGTATTGAAATTATCAGGGACTTACGACTGGGTGAGTTTGATGTGCTTATCGGTATTAACTTGCTTAGAGAGGGGCTAGATATTCCAGAAGTGGCTTTGGTGGCGATTTTGGATGCAGATAAAGAGGGCTTTTTACGATCGGAGCGTGCCTTGATTCAAACCATTGGCCGTGCTGCCAGAAATGTAGAAGGGCGTGCGATTCTGTATGCGGATAAAATTACCAAATCAATGAAAACTGCCATTGATGAGACCGACAGAAGGCGTGTTAAACAGCTAGCGCACAACCAAAAGCATGGTATTACCCCAACGGGATTAAATAAAAAAGTCAGTGATATTTTAGAGTCCAACCCGTATTCCAGTAAACCGAGCAGGAGTGGGTCGTCTCGTAAGGTAGCTGAAAATCAGGGTGAATATGCTGGAACGCACGCCTCTCCTAAAAAACAGATGAGTCCATCAGAGATGGCAACAGAGTTAAAGAAGCTTGAAAAACAGATGTATCAGGCGGCCAAGTCTCTGGACTTTGAGACGGCAGCACAGTTAAGGGATGAGGTAAAATCGCTTAAAAGTAATATGGTAGGGATTGGAGATTTACGTTAAAATACTCAGGTTTTGTATACGCTTCGGCCTGTGCAGATAGTTAACCGTTTTAACGTGTGATTTGTAAAGAGTGATTGAAAGGATTGGTTTGAAAGTAAGTAAATTCATTAAGCAGGAGTTCATGGCCTGTATTGCAGCCCTTGTTTTGAGTCAAGGCGTATTGAGCAGTGCCTATGCGGCAACGAATGACTCAGTCCTGAATAAACAAGCCAAGCAGTTTCAAAACGGTTGGCAGGCGATGCAAAAAGGCCAGTTAAAACAGGCGTACACGATTTGGTCTGAGTTAAGTAAAGCGTCTATTAGCGCACCTGAGTTGACGCGTGCACTACAGAATAACTTGGCGGTTATTCTCATTAAGCAGAAGAAATATGACGAAGCTGAACAAAAATTAGATGCCGCTTTGCAAGCAAATCAGCAGGTATCAACGACCTTAGATAACCTGAATCAACTCTATACTTTCCAAGCGCAACAGACGTATCAGAAGATTTTTAAAAAGACGACCTTAGTTCGCCCTAAGGGAGAGTTTCTCTATTTTGATGTCGCAGAAGCGGTCCCTCAAACGGAAGGGGTGGTTATTCATCAGCCGATTGTTTTACCCGAGTTTAACACCAGTAGTACTGTTAACAGTGATGCGACAAAGGCCGTTGCGGCTAGGTTGGAAAGTTGGCGTAAAGCTTGGTCAAGTCAGGACGTAAAACATTATTTAAGTCACTACAGCCAGCAGGAATTTATCCCTAAAAATGGTCAGAC
>JAADDM010000068.1 GCA_013153955.1 Gammaproteobacteria bacterium
CACGATGCCTTTTTACTGCCAAATGCGCACTATCAAGGCGTATTTAGTGCCTATATGCAGCGAGTACTTGCCGACATTCGAACCACGACTCAATCTAAGGTAGCACCATGAGCCAACTCACCCCCGAATTTAAACTGATTTCAGAGTGGATTACGCCCAACAGTCGAGTACTCGATTTAGGCTGTGGTGAGGGTGAACTACTCAGTTATTTGATAGAGACCTACGGGGTAACAGGCTATGGCATGGAGATTGACCCGCGTAAAAATATTGCTGCCATCAAGAAAGGCTTAAATGTTATTCAGAGTGATTTAAATCGCCATGAACTGTGTGATTACTTTGACAACGACTCGTTTGACTATGTCATTATGACGCAAGCACTGCAAGTCGTAAGCCGCCCAGATGAGCTATTAAGAGACATGTTGGCCATTGGTAAACAGATCATCATCACTTTCCCTAACTTTGGCCACTGGCGTAACCGTGCACAACTGATGTTTGCTGGGCAAATGCCTAAAACCGATACACTCCCCTATCACTGGTTTGATACACCAAATATTCACATGTGTACCTTCAAAGATTTTGAAGGCCTGTGTGAATCGATGCAAATTGAGGTCATGGCCAGAACCGTGGTTAATGCACAACACGAAAGTACCTTCGCGATGAAGCTTGCCCCTAACCTGTTAGGCGAAGTTGCACTGTATAAGGTCCAAAAAAAATAACCTCGTCCTTTGTAATGAATTTAAGATAAAATCACGTATTACCCTCCCCCTTTTTAGACTATACTTTACCCTCTAGTTTATTGAATGAGATTACACAGAAAATGCGCTCGATTGCCAAACGTTTAAAAAAACGACAAGCATCCAGTATGGTTATATTTGGCTATCTACTCATCCTGATTATGATGCTCGTCAGCATCTCAAACCTTCAAAAGCTAGACGACAAGTTGAAAGCCCACTATCAAACGATGGTGGACTTAAAAAACCAAGTCTCCTTAATTAATACCCTCCATATTCACGCCCGAAACCGCACCGTTTTTTTGATGGAAATGCTTATCCGAAAAGACTTTTTTGCCATTGATGAAATTCGTCAGCAGTTCCTCATTGAAGGCAACTTATTTGGATTGACTCGACTTAAATTACTCGCTTACCCTAAAACACCCGAAATGGAAAAGTTGTGGGTAATACAGCATAAAATAACCGACATAAATTTAAGGCTCCAAGAGCAAGTTGTTGACTTTATTCTGGATGAAAACTACCCCGCAGCCGAATCTCTGCTGATCAATAAAACCCTGCCTGTTCAAACCGAAACACTGGCCATTACCTTAAAAATAGCCAAACTGCTTAAAGCCTCGGAAAAACAAGCCTCGATAGACTACCAAACGACCCAAGCCATTGATGATGCAACGACCAAAATGATTCACATCTCTTTACTGGGATTAATCCTACTGGTTGGCCTCTTTAGCTTTGGACAAGCAAGACATCGAGAGAAACAGGATGCAAAGCAACTGGCGATGGACAGTCACATCCTCTCCGAAGTAACCGATTATATTGGGCTTGCAGATGACAAAGGTCATTTTATACGTGTTAATCCAATTTTAGAAAAACTGCTGAACCAAAAATCCACCCCAAAAGAGACCCCTTTATGGAAAGTGCTTGCGGTCTTATCTGGTCAGAAAACACAGGCCTATCAAGATAAAATTATCTCCGCTATCCATGCGGAAGGTATTTGGCGCAGTGAAATTTACATAGAGGCCGACCAGTCTTTTTATGCCATGTGTGAAGTTCGCAAGCTCTCAAGTTCTGACATTAATAATGCCACCTATTTAATGCTCATAACCAATGTCAATGCACTCAAAGAAGCCCATCATTTGCTGGAGCAACAGGCCAACCAAGATGCTGTTACAGAGCTGCCTAACCGCCATCGTTTTCAATATGATCTTGCACATTACATTCATGTAAAGCAACCCTTTGGACTCCTTTATATAGACCTAGATCACTTTAAGAACGTGAATGATACGCTAGGACACGACTATGGCGATGAACTGTTAAAGGCGGTCAGCTATCGAATGCAAAATACGCTACTTGGCGAATTTCACGATCAATTTATGCTCGCGCGTATTGGGGGGGATGAGTTTGCAGTCATCCTTACCGGTGCAGAAGAGGAGCTGGATGTACAAACGTTTAAACTCTCCGAGCTCCTCTGTTCAGAGCTAGATAAAGCGTTCAAAATAAAAGACCGAACCATCAACATCAGTTGCAGTATTGGTATTGCGCTCTACCCAGCTCATGCACAAACAAACAGTGCGATTATGCGCTGTGCAGACTTAGCCATGTATGAGGCCAAAGCCCTAGGCAAGAATAGACATGAATACTTTTCACCGCGCTTGACTGATAAGCTTAGCCAGCAAATACAGTTTGAAACACAGATAGAAGAGGCGCTCAAAAACAGAGTATTTACGCTCTTTTTTCAGCCGCAATACGACCTTAAAACCCTCAAAATTATTGGCCTAGAAGCCCTTATTCGCTGGAAAACTGTAGACAAAGAAATCTCTCCTGCTGAGTTCATCCCCTTTGCAGAAAAAAATGGTCTTATACATAAAATAGGTCGCTATGTTATTCAAGAGGCCTTTCAACAGATTTCAGATTGGAAGCAGGCAGGAGTGTTATCACAAGGCATTAAAGTGGCGCTTAATATCTCCACCCAAGAACTGAGCAATCCCACGTTTTTTGCGAGCTTAAATAAGCAGTTAACCCACTTCAATATCGACAGTGAGGACATAGAGCTTGAAATTACAGAATACTCCCTCGCAGAAAACATGGCCTCCAAAGGCAGTACGACTCAAAACATATTAAGTCTTCTTGAAGAGCGAGGCATCAGCGTCTCTATCGACGACTTTGGCACGGGATATTCCTCCTTAGCCTATCTAAAGAATATGAATATTGACCGCTTAAAAATTGATTACAGTTTTGTAAAAGACATGACCAGTAATCCAGATGCACTGGCGATTGTTGAAACCATCATTGTGTTAGGTCATAAAGTCGGGGCAAAGGTCATTGCCGAAGGCATCGAAACTGAAGAACAGCTAGCATTATTACAAAGCATTGACTGTGATGAAGGCCAAGGTTACTTTCTTGCTCGACCACAACCAGTCTCAGAAGTCTCCACTCTGCTAAAAGCTCAGATAGCTGAGTAACGCAAGCTGTCCCACATCAACTCATCATGCTTGTGCTAATGTATCAGGTTTGCTATCCTGTACCTTAATAGTAACCATTATCATTTGCATCAAGAAGAGCTTATGCCAACGCACAAACACAATATCCCCTTATCTCAATGCCATTCTGGGCAAATTAGCCAAATCAAGGCACTGCAAGGAGCTGCTGAAATTAAAATGCGCCTCATTCATCTTGGCTTTCATACTCACAGTGTGGTTGAATTAATTTTGGTTAGGGGTCAAAACTTGGTGGTCTGCGTAGATGGAAGTCGCTTTGCCATTGATAAAAACATTGCTGATTTTATACACGTCGAAACCTTATCATGAGCCAAACAAAGCCTAAAATAAAGTTAAAAAAACACGCTTTCAAACAGTCCGATTCAACCTATCAAATGGCTCTGATCGGTAACCCAAACAGTGGAAAAACAACCCTCTTCAATCGCTTAACAGGTGCTCAACAAACCACGGGGAATTGGCCGGGAGTCACTGTTGAACAAAAAACTGGCGTATTTGAGCTGAATCAAAAAGACTATCATCTGATAGATCTTCCCGGGGTCTATAGTCTTGAGAAGTCCTCTCACTCGGGGCTTGACGAAAAAGTCGCTTGCGACTATCTACAGAATGAGCCTGCTGATTTAATCATTAATGTTGTTGATGCAACCAGCCTTGAGCGCCAGCTTTTTTTAACGGCACAACTTCTACATATGGGACTGCCTGTCGTCGTCGTTCTCAACCGTATGGACCTATTAACTGAGCGAAATTTAACCATTGATACAGACAAACTGTCCGCCTACCTTGGCTGCCCTGTTATCCCCATTTCTGCTTACTACAACAAAGGCATTGATCAACTTAAACAGCAGCTTCCTAGCTTATTAAATCAACGCTCAAGCTTGCACTTTGATCTGCCAGAAGCCCTGCACCAAGCCGTCCATGCAGTACGAGATATTCAAGGAAACCCCGAGCAAGAGTCCTGCTGGAACACTCTGCAGATGCTCATCCATCCCGAACAAACCCCAGAGCCTCTGCGCACCTTTTGTCGTGCCGAAAAGAAAAGACTTGAATCTCATTATAATGAAGACCTGTTGCTGATCTCTGCCGACCTGTATTTTCAGTTTGCGCATGATGCCTGCCATGCAAGCCAAACCCATACAGATCAGTTTACACGCAACACCACAGATCAAATAGATCGCTGGGTGCTTCACCCCTACCTAGGTATGCCAATTTTTCTAGGTATTATGTACTTGGTATTTGCACTCTCTGTTGCTGTAGGAAATGCCTTTATTGATTTTTTCGACTTAGGCGCTCAAGCGCTATTTGTGGATGGCCCTACCGCTATTTTGCAAACACTGCATGCACCCAACTGGCTCATCGCATTCCTCGCACAAGGTATTGGTGGTGGAATACAGGTGGTTGCCACCTTTATTCCCGTCATTGGCGCGCTCTTTTTGCTGCTCTCCATCATGGAAGAGACCGGCTACATGCAAAGAGCTGCACTCATCATGGATGGATTAATGCGTAAGCTCGGTTTATCCGGGCAAGCCTTTATTCCTCTGGTAGTCGGCTTCGGCTGTAATATTCCTGCGGTACTGGCTTCAAGAACCCTACCTGATCAACGCGATCGCATTATGACCATTATGATGACCCCCTTTATGTCATGTAGCGCCCGTTTAACCGTTTACGTTATGTTTGCCAGCGCTTTTTTTACCGATAACGCGGCATTAATTGTCTTTGCCCTGTATTTAATTGGCATTGTGGCAGCCACCTTTACAGCTCTTCTTCTCAAACACACACTCCTCCCCGGAGAAGCCCCCGCACTCCTGATGGAACTACCGATATACCATAAACCCGCACTATTAAATGTGGCTTTAAATACTCGAAACAAATTGAAAAGCTTTATTTTGGATGCCGGTAAAATCATTATCTTAGTCGTACTTGTACTTAATTTTTTCAATACGCTCGGTACCGATGGCACATTCGGGCATGAAAATCAAACCACCTCTGTATTAAGTACGGTTGCCAAAGCCGCCACACCGATTGTGGCCCCTCTAGGCATTACCGAAGAGAACTGGCCAGCAACAGTTGGGTTAATCACAGGGTTGCTGGCAAAAGAGGTTGTTGTAGGCTCTTTAGATGCACTTTATCAGAGTGAAAAATCGAACCTAGATGCAA
>JAADDM010000066.1 GCA_013153955.1 Gammaproteobacteria bacterium
TGATCAAGAATGGCAGAATAATGGCGAACGAGAATAATGCCGCCTAAGATTTTACCTCGAGCATTAATGGGAATAACCGTATTAATTGCGAGCAGTCCATTAGGATTAACCTCTAAGCCCGATTTAATTTTCACTTCTGTCACAGAAGTGTGTAATAAGTCCGATTTAAACGCTTGACCAATCAGTGCCTTATCCGAGGCATACAATATGTGGCTTGATTTATCTACCACATAAATATCAGAGAGTAAATGTGCCGCAGAAAGCCTATTAAGAAGCGGTTCTATCTCACTTTTGACGAGTTTAACATTGCCCTTTTTAATGCCCTTTTTCAATTTTCTATTACGAGTAAAAGAGACTTGTTGATTTTCTAATGTCGAAATGGTATTTGACAAAAAAGACAGGTGTGCAATATTTAACCCTTCCTGACGACTTTCATCATAAGCCGTTTGCAGTAGACCTTTATTAATAAAGAACACCCCCAATAAGATCACAAAAGTAAGAAGAATACTCGAGATACTTCCTAATACTATTTTCGTTTTTAAATTCATATTCCAACCTTTTGCGTCTGTCTAACCAAAATTAATACAAAAAAAATCTGCGTAACAAATACCTATTTGCTATGCAGATCTCTCTTTTTTAAAGCATGCTGCTCACCGATTAAAAGAACCCTTAACGATCAGCAGCAATATTCGAATGAGTCTTAAAAATTACTCAATCGAGTTACCTGCTGACATCCAAGCAGGGAGACCATCACGGTAGTAATAGACCTTGGTATACCCCCATTTAACCAAATCAGCGGCCGTTTTAGCGGATCTTAAACAACTGTGTCCATTGCAATATGAGATAACAGCTTCGTCTTTATCAATCTCTGCTGCGACAGCTGCTTCATTGTATTTTGCGGGGTTTTTACGATCCAAATGAATCGCTTCTGGGATATGTGCAGCCTCCCAATCGGAATCTTTGCGCGTATCTAGCATCGCGGCACCATCTTGCCAAAGCGCCTTTGCTTTTTCAGTGTCCACCGTCGTTGCTCCCGCCACGGTTTCAGGTGATGTCGCAGCCATCGCTCCTGATGAAAGCGCCATAAAACCAGACACCATCAATCCCGCAAAAAGTGTTTTATAAGATGTTCTCATAGTCATATTCCTATCCCATTTTTTTAAATGATTATTTACACGTTTAAATTAGCACCCACTATGGCACATGTCTACCAAATACTACATCAGTTTTATTATGGCCCTTAAAATTACATTAATAGCTTAATAACAACTACTTATCTCTTGTCTAAATACACAAGGAGGGCATTATTCAAACGCAAATACTTTAGCCTAGCCTGCTTTATACTTTGAATTGGCTGACCAAATCTTGTAATTGAAGTGCATCCTCTTTCATATCTTTCGAAGAGGTTGAGCTCTGTTCAACCAAAGAAGCATTCTGCTGAGTGACCGACTCTAAATCATGAATTGCTTCGCCAATCTCACGAATCGAAATCGACTGTTCTCCTGAAGCTGCGGTAATTTCAGCCACAATGTCACTGACTTTTCGAATGCCTTCAGTAATGGTTTGTAACGCTTGATCCGAACGTTCTGCACGCTCCGTACCTTGCTCAACAGCTGAGACGGCATTTTCGATTAAGCCTTTAATATCTCGAGCAGCATCTGCGGATTTACCCGCTAGATTACGTACTTCACCCGCGACGACGGCAAACCCTCGGCCATGCTCGCCTGCTCGAGCAGCTTCAACAGCCGCATTCAGTGCCAATAGATTAGTTTGAAAAGCAATACTGTCAATTAATGCGATAATCTCTTCAATTTTATGGCTTGCCTCGCGAATATCCGTCATAGACTCTATGGTTGAACGCATGACTTCCGCCCCCGCATCCGCTTGACTACGCGCCGTTGTTGCCAACTGATTTGCAGCATTAGCATTATCGGTTGTCTGCTTGACGGTTTCGGTAATATGCCCCATGGTAGCGGTTGTTTTCTCCAGCGCAGATGCCTGTCGCTGAGTACGTGCATTAAGATCTTGAGAACCTTGATGAATTTTTTCAACGTTGTGAACTAAATTATGAACACCATTACGGGTTTCTGAGATCAGTGCAGATACATTTTGGAGGGACTCATTCAATGCGTGAGCAACCTCAGCAAATTTCCCCTCATAGCGGGCTGAAATAGAGTGTGTTAAATTGCCCTCTGATAAGGCTGAAACCACACTTAAAATATCATCTAATGCTTTCGCTGTTTGCTGCGTACTGGAGTTTACGTTTTCAGCCATTGACTTGAGTTCACCTTGTGCCTCCACCTTTACGCGTTGCGTAAAGTCTCCGTTTGCCATATTTGCTAACACCGAATTTACCTGTGTAATGACATCACTCATGGTAATCATAGCGGCCTCAACCTGTTCACGAACCTGTCCCTCAATAGAGCGATCCATGCGCACAGAGAAATCCCCATTAGCCAGAGCACCCACCACCTTTAATAGTTCAGACATGGTGTGATCAACACTCTGTGTCGAATTGTTTACAGCTTGCTGAAGGGTCTCAAGATCTCCTTTAGAGTGACCTTTAATGCGTTGGCTAAAGTCTCCACTTGCAACGGCATTCATCACCCGATTACTTTCTGCAATCGTTTTCTGTAGAGTTTCAACCATCTCATTAATTGCGACGGCAACCACGCCAATCTCATCTTTAGATTCAACGGGAATGCGCTGGCTAAAATCGCCCTTTTGACTGATACTATTTACAACGCTATTCATACTTTCTAAGGGTCTAAAAGACTTAATAAAGACAATTTTAATAAAAATAAAGGCGGTTAAAATCCAAATAATTACGGCAATTAACCCCGCATACAGCGACATTTTCTGTGCAGTATTAATCTCGGTATCATCCATCATCGTTACAACATAAGCGACGGTATTGTTAAAATGATCCTTTAAAGGCTGAGAGACCACACTTAACGCCTTCTCTCCAACTTCTAGCTCATTAATCGCAAAACGGGTTACATCAATACCACTTTCTAATAAAGCGGATTCTAACTTGGGATCGACTTCATTGAGAAGGTTGCCTTGTAAATCAAACAGTAAAAACTCTGCTTCAGCAATGGTCGCAAACCCACTCGATAAATTGGCATAGTCCATCGAAATATCAATCACACTATAGACTTGGCCTTTTTCCGTCATCGGGAACACAAAGTGTACCTCAGGATGCCCGTTAACCGCTTCAAGCCCTCGCATAATAATCACATTATCGACACTCTCTTTCGCCAATTTTAACGATATATTTGAAGCATCAAACGCATTACGCGTAAATAGGACTGCTCCATCTAGCCCTAAAATACGTAGGTTAGTGGCAGCACCCGTTGCTTCTAATCTATTTGCAGTGGGTGAAACCAAAGCCGAAATGGATTGTTTATCTCCGCTCTGAATGGCCCCAACCAACTTTTCATCACGCGTAAATGAGAAAATATTCTTCTCCATTTGTGACACAGCTTTCTCTAATACCGTCTTGGAAATGGCCGTCTGCTTCCCCGCTAAGGCGTCTAATAGATGCAATTTAGACTGGTACAACTGATAGGAAAATACGGCGATCAGAATGCCTGCGGTAAATAAAATTGCAAGTACCGTGTAGATTTCCATTCTGGTTCTAAGTGAATTAAACATAAAGGGATCCTTCTAATATGGTCGATAAATCATTATTCATACGGATAACTAGCATTTTTCCAAGCAGGAAAGCCTTTGCGAAAATAGTAGACATTGGTAAAGCCAAAACCAACGAGCTTCTTTGCAGCCGCTGACGCACGGTGACATTTCTCTGCGTTACAGTAAGAGATAACAGGATCATTAATCGCTATTTTTGACAAAATAGTCGCTTTATTGAACTCTAATTTTTTAACATTGAGGTGCAATGCGCCGGGAACTCGACCCGCTTCCCAATCCGAAGTTTTACGGGTATCAATAAAAGTAGCACCTTGCTTCCAAAGAGCCTTAGCCTCCGGAGCAGTAATGGTTTTTGCCCCCTCTATAGACTCCGCAGAAGGACCTTTACCCGCGATAGGGGCGCTTGAAGCCAACACAAGCATGCCGCCAATGACTGTCACTAATTTATGTTTAAAGGCCATTTCCTTACCACTCCATACTAATTTATTTATAACTATTCATTTGTCAAATCTATACAAAGGCATCTTACCGATATAAATTATGATAAGTACCCTTTTTTATAATTAATTCGTCATGACTGCCCGATTCAATAATGTGTCCATCTTCAAAGACCATGATTCTATCTGCCTGCTTAATGGAACTTAAACGGTGTGCCACAATCAACGTCGTTCTGCCTGCTAAAAAGGGGGACAGATCAAGGTATAACTGGCGCTCTGTTTCCATATCTAGCGCAGAGGTCGCTTCATCCATAATGACAACTTTAGGGTCTTGCAAAATCATGCGCGCAATGGCTAAGCGTTGTCGCTGCCCTCCGGAAAGCTTAATACCGTTACGACCTACAACAGAATCTAGCTGAGAGCCTAAGGCTTTTACCACATCCTCTAGCTGAGCTTGTTGCAAAGCTTTCCATAGCTGTTCATCTGGCAAATCTTGCCCTAAGGTTAAGTTAAAACGGATGCTCTGGTGAAATAACACAGGGTGCTGTAAGACCGTCGCAACATTGGCGCGCACCGTCTCCTGTCCAATTTCTTTAAGTGATGCCTCGCCATAATTGATCGTGCCAGAGGTTGGCTGATAAAATCCAAGCAACAACTGAACCAGAGTGGTTTTACCGCCCCCACTCGCCCCGACCAAGGCAAGTTTTTCACCGGGTTTAATCTCAAAATTAAGGTGATCCAGCACTAGGTTATCTTTTTCAGGATATTGAAATGCTAGCTCTCTCACGGAGACCGACACCGCTTTATCCGTCAGAAAAGGGTTCACCTTATTGGGATACTTAGGTTCTTGATCTAAATCTAATACATCATTTATTCTGACCAGTGCACCACTGGCGGCACTAAAGCCATATTGAATCGCTAAAATCTCCTGAATCGGCCCCATCATGTACCAAAGGTAACCAAATACCGCAATCATTTGGCCAATACTTAAATCAGAGAAGATGACCATTAGCATCCCCACGCCTCTAAAAATATCAAAACCAACCAAAAAAATCATAAATGAGAAACGACTGGCGGCATCACTTTTCCAAGTAAAAGCTTCCGATTTGCGCTTTATCTCATAGGCGTTATCTCGTACTTTATCAAAAAAGAACCTATCCTGATTTGCAGCCCTCACTTGCTGCAGGGCATCTAGCGTCTCTGTTAACGACTGTTGAAAAGCATCTACCGCACTGTTTTCATCTTTTTTAAGCGTTTTAACCTTACGCCCCATTCTCATCGTAAA
>JAADDM010000210.1 GCA_013153955.1 Gammaproteobacteria bacterium
GTAAGTCTTCAAGTTCTTTTAGCTCCTCTTCGTCTAAGCCAATTAGACGAATTAGAACACCATCTTCAATAGCATCAGCTACTTTTTGTAACAGAGTAAGACGTGCAAGTGCCACCTTATCACCACTGTTGGCGATACGCTTAACCTTTGAAATCCCTTTATCGATCGACTCCATATCTGCTAGTGCCAACTCCATATTGATGATACCAATATCATCTAATGGGTTAATTTGGCCAGCAACATGGACAATATCATCATTTTCAAAGCAACGTACGACTTGCACAATCGCATCCGTTTCACGGATATTGGCCAAAAACTTATTGCCTAGCCCTTCCCCTTTAGAAGCCCCTTCAACTAGGCCAGCGATATCCATAAAATCAACCGTTGCTGAGAGCGTGCGTTCAGGGTTTACAATCTTAGCAAGCGCTTCTTCACGTGCGTCCGGTACTGGAACGACGCCAACATTCGGCTCAATCGTACAGAAAGGGTAGTTTGCAGATTCAATACCTGCATTGGTTAATGCATTAAATAAAGTTGATTTTCCAACGTTTGGTAATCCAACGATTCCACATTTAATTGCCATTCTGTACTCTCCTAAACATTAAGACTTAAAGCGATTGTTTATAATTTTGGGTTATTAAGGGGGGGCTATCAGCCCTGATTCAGGCCTGCTCTATCGTGAACATCTAAACCAGTTTTGAATTATTTTTTGGTATGTAATAGGTGCATTGCTTTTTGCAGGTCACCTTTTGTCAACTCAGGAATGATTTTAGTCGCTTCATAGCTCACATCATCAATCACCTGTCTTTCGGGCTTTGATGCTGCTTTAAGAACATAATCAACCACCTGATCCCGATGACCGGGATGGCCAATGCCTAGTCGAAGGCGCATAAAGTTTTTACCCATGGCTGCAATCATATCTCTAAGGCCATTATGCCCACCATGACCGCCGCCTACTTTGAGCTTGGCGACACCTGGCTCTAAATCAAGCTCATCATGCGCCACTAAAATTGACTCAACAGGGATTTTATAAAACTTAGCAAGCGCTTGAATAGACTGCCCACTTCGGTTCATAAAAGTGCTTGGTTTTAATAACCAAAAATCCATCCCATTTGATTGAACACGTGCAACATGACCCAGAAACTTGGTCTCTGGACGAAATACTACCCCATTTTGGCGCGCTACTTCGTCCACAAACCAAAAACCGGCGTTATGTCGAGTCTGCTCATATTTATCCCCTGGATTACCCAGACCAACAATTAATTGAACAGATGACATACGCCGGCTTCCGTTTTGCGTCGTTAATTTCTTAAAAAGAGATTAACGCTTTGCTTTACCAATGTTTACAACCGCTTGGTCATAATCAGAGTTACCGTGTGCAAGTGCTGTTACAACAACACCTTCTGGTAAGTTCAGCTGAGAAAGACGTAGGCTTGTGCCCGCTTCCATCTCTGAAACATCAATCTGAATGATCGTTGGTAAGTTAGCAGCAATACACTTAACTTCAATGCTTGACTGAAGAAGTGATAACTGACCACCGGCTTTAACACCAGGTGCTACATCACCACCAACAACTTCAACAGGAACTTTCTTAACAAGGAAGTTGTCTGCTGCACGTTGGAAATCGATGTGGAATGCTGCACCCGTTGCTGGGTGACGCTGCATATCTTTAATTACGCAAGTTTCAGTTGTTCCACCTTCTACTTCAAGGGTGATGACAGTGTTAAAAATAGCATCATTTTCAAGTGCTTTTTTAACGAAGTTTGCTGCTAAAGAAACTGATACAGCTTCTTTTCCTGCACCGTAAACAACGGCAGGTACTAGATTCGCATGACGAAGGCGGCGGCTCGCACCTTTCCCTTTGTCAGTACGGATTTCTGAAGTCCAAGTTTGGCTCATTTTTTCTCTCCAAGGATGATAATTTCATCAATCGATCTCTTTGTTAACCGATGATTTTATTGAAATTATCCAATTTTAATAGCTTACCGTTTGCGACCAACCGTAAGGGAAGCGAGGATTATACTCAAATATAGAACTTATGCCAGCTATTTTGCGCATTTTATGAAAGTAATCAACACCTTCTGTTCAAACGACAGACATAAAAAAACGCCCATTAAGGCGCTTTTAAAATAATTAACACAGAGTCATTAGTGCTTCATTAAAGAGGTCACAGATTCATCTTGGTTAATACGGCGGATGGTTTCGCCCACGATTTCAGCAATGGTCACGGTTCTTACTTTAGTACAGTTCATAGCCGCTTCATTCTGAGGAATTGAATCTGTTACCACTAGCTCTTTCAAAACAGAGTTTTCGATATTATCAATGGCGGGGCCTGATAATACGGCGTGAACAACATAAGCAGAAACACTTTTAGCGCCTCGCTCCATTAAGGCAGCAGCAGCTTTACATAATGTACCTGCTGTATCGACCATATCGTCCACAATAATACAGTCACGACCATCAATGTCACCGATGATATTCATCACTTCTGAGACATTCGCTTTTGGGCGACGCTTATCAATAATCGCCATTTCGGCATTTAAAGACTTAGCAACGGCACGGGCACGTACCACCCCTCCCATATCAGGAGAGACAATCATGACATTTTCTAGATCATCACAGTTCTTCTGCATATCTTCAACCAGTAAAGGAGAAGCATAGATATTATCAACCGGAATATCAAAGAATCCCTGAATTTGATCTGCATGCAGATCAACCGTCACCACTTGATGAGCGCCCGCACGGGAGATCATATCTGCTGTTAGGCGCGCTGTAATCGGCACGCGAGCAGAGTGAGGACGACGATCTTGGCGTGCAAACCCATAATAAGGGATAACAGCGGTTATACGAGAAGCGGATGCACGTTTAAGCGCATCAATCATCACCAACATTTCCATTAGATTAACTGCTGGCTCAGGGGTACATGTTGGTTGCAACACGAATACATCTTGACCACGAACAGACTCTTTAATTTCAACCATGATTTCGCCGTCACTAAAGCGACCGACATCGGCATTACCTAAAGGTAGGTTCAAATATTGAGAGATTTTTTCTGCTAGGTTGACATTTGCGTTTCCCGCAAAAATCATGACATTTTTATTGGCCATTACAGGCGCTCCTGTTCGGGGTAAAAATGATTTGGGGAATTAGGATAGGATATTGGCAGGGCTGGCAGGATTCGAACCTGCGGTACACTGGATCAAAACCAGATGCCTTACCGCTTGGCTACAGCCCTTTAATATCATTGTCGTTAAAGACAGGTGCGTATTATCCATGTATTCGACCCAAGTACAAGGGAAAGTTTACAAGTTTTTAAAATTTATTTAATTAAACGACTTACTGTCGGTATTGTGACTGTTTTAAATCATGCATAAGATCCTGTAACCGATTGTTTTCTAAAAACTTTTTGTGATTATTCTGCCACAAAGACTCTGCAAGCTCAAATTTTCTCTGTTTCCAATACGTTAAAATTAAATGTATTAACACCTCATCATCGAACTGAATCGCCAATGCCTGCTCTAATAGAGTGGCCGCTTGATCATAATTACCACGCATAAAATAGTACCAGCCCAAGCTATCTAGTACATAGTAATTATTAGGTTCTATGGCGCGCGCCTTGGTTAACAGCTGCTTTGCTTCATCTAGCGACTTTCCTTGCTCAACATAGAAATACCCTAAGGCATTTAAAGCATCAACATCATTCGGCGCATGCTGGATCACTTGTTTAAGATTCCTCTCATACACCTCAAACTCACCCAACCGATGCAAGACCAGCGCCTGTGCTAATAAGACTTCTATATTCTGAGGGTCAATTTCTAAGGCTTCATCATAGGCCTCTACCGCCTTCGCATCGCGCCCTTCATATGCGTAAAAAATGCCTTTTGCACGTAACACTTTAAACTGCTCAGCCGGGGTTGCGGCCGTAAGTGCATTTATAATACGGAAAGCCTCTTGCATCTTATTTTGTGATTGGTAAATTTCTGCTTGATGCAGCCCTGCATCAACTTGATAGGTTTCTGAAGTCACCTGTGACAGATGAAGCAAGGCTTCTTCATAACGCTGCTGTGCTTGATAAAGTAACCCTAGATAATACTGTGAAGCCTGCTGGTAGGCAGGCTTTCCAAGCACTTTTTGCAAGTTATTTTCCGCTTTTGAAAAGGCTTTAAATTCCATTTCAATAAGCGCCAGTGATAACCGAGAAGTATGAGCATCCGGAACAGAGCTTAAGATATTTTCATAACGTTTAACAGCATCCCCGTACCGCTCGGCTTGAACCTCTAACCGTGCCATACGCTCCTGCACCAACCAATCTTTAGGGTATTTTTTTAAATAAGGTGTCAATGCCGCCACCCCTTCTTCCGGCATAGCCAGTGACAAATAAATCTTCGATAGTAAACGATTAATACTCTGCTCTGATGTTTTTGACGCCCGGTTTTTAATCTCATTAAGTGCCGCCAATGCCTGAGCAGGCTGCCCTTTCGCGTCTCTTACCAGCCCTAGCGCATAATGACTTGCCCAATAATTAGGGTACTGTTCAGCCAGCGCCTTCATAAAACTTAAAGCCGACTCTGTCGCCACGGATGCAGCCACTCGCTGCCCGGTCAGAAGCATATCATGCTCCAACCCTTCTTGAGACAACGCATGATACTTAGACCATTGCTCCAATGCTAAGGGGACGTTATTGTGACGCAAGCTCAGTAAAAATGAGGCGCGCCAAGGGATCGCTTCATTAGGCGATAATTTTCGCCATAACACCGTGGCCCGTTCAATGCTTTCAACGCTTCGTGTCTGCACAGACAGTTGGAAAACGCGCTCAGCCAACCCCTTGTCTCCTGTTTTCTCGGCTAAGGCATACAGCACGTCAAAGGCTTGCCCTAGGTAGCCTTTTTTAACCATCATTTCAGCCGCTAATATTTTAAACATCGTATCAGCATCTAAGCCGGCATGATGACCTAGCAACGCTTTAGCGGTACGCTCTGCACTCAGATTAACAGGCGTTGACAAGGGCTCGCTAGGCGCACGATTCGAATCGGGTAGAATATCCTGCACACACCCTGACAACAGCGCCGACACCACCAGTGAACCCACAACAAGACCTCTCTTGAACAAAAGAGGGTTATAAACACCTTTATACACCGATAAAACTCCTTCAAATTGAGTCAACTATTTTAATTTAAGCCAACAATAAGCCGTTAAAAGCGAGCCAAGTATTTGTGACCGTTTGCTGATAAATGGCACTCATTTCAAGCCAAACAATAAATAAGACTTTCAACACTTACCCTCTGAATATTACAGGGTAATGTAAGACAAAGTGAGACAAAACTTGCAATTTTGCTCATAATTTAGCAAAATCACCCCTCTTAAA
>JAADDM010000004.1 GCA_013153955.1 Gammaproteobacteria bacterium
GAACGCTTAATTGATTTTAAAAACTGTTTTGGAATGATGGCATCCGTATCAACATTGGCGCGATCCATCGGGGCAACAACTGCAGTCTTCTTTATAAACTTATCCATTTTTTTCTCCCGTCTGGTCTATTACAAGTAATCGCGAACATCAACAAAGTGTCCAGCAATCGCCGCTGCGGCTGCCATCTCAGGACTCACAAGATGCGTACGTCCACCAGCCCCTTGGCGCCCTTCAAAGTTACGGTTTGAAGTAGAGGCACAGTGCTTTCCTTCTGGTAACTTATCCGCATTCATCGCCAAACACATAGAGCAACCGGGGTTACGCCACTCAAAGCCCGCTTCCACAAAAATCTTATCTAGCCCTTCTGCTTCTGCTTGCTGCTTAACCAAGCCAGACCCCGGCACCGCTAAAGCCAAGCTGACATTAGGTGATATTTTCTGACCTTTAAGCACTTCAGCTGCCGCCCTAAAATCTTCAATACGAGAGTTCGTACAAGAGCCAATAAAGACGTATTCAGCAGGAATGTCTTTAATGGCCATATCCGCCTTTAAACCCATATAAGCTAAAGCGCGTCGAATCCCATCGGCTTTAACCGGATCCGACTCTTTATCAGGATTTGGTACAGTACCATTCACATCTAAAACCATCTCAGGAGAGGTTCCCCAAGTCACTTGAGGCTCAATCGCAGAACCCTCTAGTTCAATCACAGTATCAAATACCGCACCGTCATCAGAGTGTAAATCTGCCCAGGCAGTTACCGCTGCATCCCAGTCACCCCCCTTCGGGGCATACGGACGACCTTTAACATACTCAACGGTCTTCTCATCCACAGCAACCAAGCCAACGCGTGCACCGCCCTCAATCGCCATATTACAGACAGTCATACGACCTTCTAACGACATATCACGGAAAACTTCGCCCCCAAACTCAATCGCATGACCGTTTCCACCCGCTGTTCCAATTTTGCCGATAATGGCTAAAACAACATCTTTTGGTGTAACGCCCGCTTGCAACTTACCATCTACCTTAACCAACATGTTTTTCATCTTCTTCTGAATTAAACACTGCGTTGCCAGTACATGCTCTACTTCAGAGGTACCAATACCATGCGCCAACGCACCTAATGCACCGTGCGTTGCTGTATGAGAATCGCCACACACCACAGTCATACCGGGTAGGGTAGCCCCCTCTTCTGGCCCAACAACATGCACGATACCCTGACGAATATCACCCATTGGAAACTCTGTAATCCCAAACTCCTTGGCATTCATCCCCAAAGTTTCTACCTGAATACGTGACACAGGATCGGTAATACTGGCAATCCCGTTTGATAAATCCGTTGTCGGCACATTATGATCTGGCGTCGCCAAATTGGTATCAATACGCCACGGCTTACGTCCAGCCATACGCAGACCTTCAAACGCTTGAGGAGACGTTACTTCATGTAGTAACTGACGATCGATATAAATTAAGGCCGTTCCATCATCTTCTTGACGCACTAAATGTGCATCCCACAATTTGTCGTATAAAGTCTTTGCTGACATCACTCTGCACCCATCTGGCGTAAATTTAAAATTAATCGCAAATTATATCACTTCACAACCTAATCTAAAGAGTAAAATACCCGCTCAGTAAAGAATTAAAGTAAAAGGAAAGGCAACATGAGTTATTCGGTAAAAGAAGTCTTCTACTCCCTACAGGGCGAAGGATTCCACAGTGGGCGTCCAGCCATATTCTGCCGAATGAGTAAATGTAATCTTTGGACAGGAAGAGAGGCTGATCGCGCCACGGCTGTCTGTCAATTCTGTGATACGGACTTTATCGGCACAGATGGCCAGAACGGAGGTAAATTCACAGATGCAGAAGCCCTTTGCCAGCACCTACTCGCCCTTTGGCCAGCGCATACTGAAGCCCACCCTTTTATTGTCCTTACAGGGGGAGAACCCCTATTACAAGTGGATGAAGCGCTCATCACCCAAATGCACCTCCACCAGTTTGAAATTGCCATTGAAACCAATGGAACTAAATCTGCTCCGGACCACATAGACTGGATTTGCATGAGTCCTAAGGCCAATGCACCCTTACTATTAGAGTCGGGACATGAGCTTAAATTAGTCTATCCACAACCTGATCTTATGCCCGAAAAAGTAGCACACTTAGATTATCAAACCTTCTACCTTCAGCCGATGGACGATGCCGACCCAAAAGTCTCTCAACAAAATATCAAAGAGGCTGTCGCTTACTGCTTAGCACACCCACAATGGAAGCTGAGCTTACAGACCCATAAATTACTCGGCATTGATTAACGCGCTTTTATTCCAAAAACCGATTTAATTCAACCCCCTACTACCCTGCACCCCATAACCAAAACGGCACTCTTATGACAGATAACACCATGCAAATAAACTCAATTATTGAAGCCCTTGAAATTGAAGGCCTAACTCATGATGGTCGAGGCGTAAGCCACGTAAACGGTAAAACCCTCTTTGTGAATGGGGCTGTTCCAGGGGACATTGTGACCGCTAAAGTCAGACAACTGCATGACAAATTTAACGAAGCGGACTGCCTTACCATTGAGCAAGCCTCTTCTGAGCGTGTCACACCTTTTTGCCCTGTTTATGAGCAGTGTGGCGGATGCCAATTACAACATCTTTCAATTCAATCTCAGCGCCACTGGAAAAGTCACAACTTTATTACTCGCCTAACCCAAGCGGTTGATTCAAAGCAGTGTGAGACGGTTGACTCACTGGTAAGTGATGATCAAAATTACCGACGCAGAGCTCGTCTAGGGCTGGTAATTAGCAAAAAAGACAAAGTAGCACGCCTAGGCTTTAGACAGCAGGGGTCAAACGAACTGATTGATATAGAACAGTGTCCAGTCCTTACCCCAGCTTTAAATAAAGCCATTCAGACCCACCGCGATGCCCTACTGGAAACAGCCAGTCGTGCCTATAAAGAAATCACCTTTGTCGAAGCCGATAATGGTGTCTTTGGAGAAGCGATTAACGCCTCAAAAACCGAGCCAGAAAACCTGCCTTTTTACACCCTAAACACCCCTGCATCAATAAACTCTGCGCACACGCTTCCCCTTCGATTTGATTTTCATGAAGAGGGCTTTATTCAAGTTAACGCCCCTCTAAACCAAGCCATGGTTACACAAGCCCTCTCTTGGTTAGACCTTAAGTCAGACCACAAGGTACTCGATCTGTTCTGCGGAATCGGTAACTTTACCCTGCCTATCGCCCAGCAAGTCGCGACCACTGTAGGCATTGAGGGAGAGCAATCTCTAGTTGAAATAGCAACACATAACGCGGATATAAATCAACTTGAAGGTGTTCACTTTTCAAAAGCCAACCTATTCAATGACATGACTCCTCTCCCTTGGTTTAAAAACAATCAGTACGACAGAATTCTACTAGATCCAGGCAGACAAGGGGCGTTTGACCTATGCAAGACCCTTGGTAAACTACAAGCTCAAATTATTGTCTACGTATCCTGTAATTCGGCCACGCTTATCCGTGATATCAAAGAGCTTGAAAAACAGGGCTACCGCCTAACCAAGGCAGGCCTCATTGATATGTTCCCACACACCACTCATACCGAAGTGATGGTACAGCTAACTAAAACGCACAAAGCGGCTAAAAAAGTTAAAAAGCGCCCTAATTTTAAAATATAAACAAACAGATTTGCTCGATATACGCCTTAAGACTAGCCTATAGCAGATATCGTGCATATTCAGGCCCAACAGCACACCACAAAACAACCAGGCCTCCCTAGTACAATAATCCCCCCCCTACCTATCTACCCAACAGGCTTATACACACTTATAACCTGTACCCTTAATGAGTATTTTCAACGGCTTAGTTTCATGATATAGTGTCCTCTAAGTTTTTAATTAGCCATGGCTAACTTTTAGTTTATCCATGGAAAACAAAGAGCCTCTATGAATACTGTCCACGCCACACACACAAAACTAAACAGCCGAATGAATACTCGGAAGCCCTGCTCTTTGACAACCTTTTTAGTTAAGGCTTTGATCACTGCAGCACTCTCATTAATGGTCACTTTAAGCCATGCCCAACTGCAAGTCGTTACCACCACCGGCATGATTGCCGACTTGGTTAAAAATATTGGCGGCAATCAAGTGTCCGTTCGAGCACTCATGGGAACTGGCGTTGATCCACATCTTTACAAAGCCACACAAGGCGACTTACGCCGCTTGGTTAAAGCCGACATTATTTTTTACAACGGCTTACACCTAGAAGGCAAAATGCAGGACATTTTTCGTAAAATGGCGCGTAAAAAAGCGGTCTTTGCTGTCAGCTCTTTACTCCCTAAATCAACCCTATTGCACCATGGATCTTACCCGGACCCTCACATCTGGTTTGACCTCTCTCTCTGGCATAAAGCGGGCGAACGGGTATTAGCAGTGCTCATCCAGCAAGACCCTGCTCATGCTGAACTGTATCAACAAAATGCTCAAACCTACCTCCAAGAGATGGCTGAATTACATCACTGGATTAAGTCCCAAGTGGCGACCATCCCAAAATCACAGCGTATTTTGATTACGGCACATGATGCTTTTGGTTATTTTGGTCGAGCTTATGGCATGGAAGTAAAAGGCTTGCAGGGGGTCAGTACGGCATCTGAATTTGGCCTTCAGGACATCAAACACCTCAAAGAGATTATTGTTCGTTACCAAATTAAGGCCGTTTTTGTAGAATCGAGTGTATCGCCTCGATTTATTCAATCCCTGGTTGCTGGCGTCAATGCGGAAGGCCATACACTCACCATTGGTGGCGCGTTATTCTCCGATGCTATGGGCAGAAAAGAGACTCCAGAAGGCAGCTATTTTGGCATGGTCAGACACAATGTAAACACCATCGTAAACGCACTTAACCCTACATCAGCTCCCGTTCCTTAGAGATTATTATGACTCAGATACCCACTCATCAACCTCCTTTAAAGGTTCAAAACCTTAGCATGCGTTACCACCACAAACCGGTGTTAACCGATGTGAGCTTTGAGATACCTGAAGGTAAAACCATTGCCATTGTGGGCCCAAATGGGGCGGGGAAATCAACCTTATTAAAAGGCATTATGGGCCTTGCACCCACCATTGAAGGCCTCGTGACACTGTTTGGTGAACCGCTCGCTAAGAAACGTCTGGCAACAGCTTATGTACCACAAAGAGAAGAAATTGATTGGGACTTTCCAATTAACGTCATGGACGTGGTCTTAATGGGACGACATGGCCAGCTAAAACTGTGGCAGCGCCCAAGCCAGCAAGACCGAGACATCGCTGAACAAGCACTAAAAGATCTAAGCATGTGGGACTTTAAAGACCGTCAAATCAGT
>JAADDM010000071.1 GCA_013153955.1 Gammaproteobacteria bacterium
GACTTGAGGTTTTATAAAAGTGGTAACAATTTAAAGTCTAACAAGGACAAAGTCAAATAAAGAAAACTTGTCTCTTATTAGAATTTCCTTATAACCCTGACTTAACAGGGCATTAAATTCTTAAATGCGGGTGGCTATCCAACCCACTTACGCGCATTTCTGAATAAACGCATCCAAGGTGCATCCTCTTGCCACTCATCCGGCGCCCAAGAGTTTTGTACCGCTCTAAAGACACGCTCAGGATGCGGCATCATAATCGTCACTCGACCATCTGTTGTGGTTAATCCCGTCATACCATCAACCGTACCGTTTGGATTGTATGGATAAGCCTCTGTTGCCTGACCCGTTGCATCCACATATTTAACCCCTACCAAACCTGCGACATCGGCAGCCGAGCCTGCCCCAAAGTCCATACGACCCTCTCCATGTGCAACAGCGACAGGTATACGCGTACCTTCCATGCCTTTAAGCATAATAGAGGGTGAAGCTTGAATCTCAACTTGCGAGAAACGTGCTTCAAACTGTTCTGACTCATTACGCACAAAGGCAGGCCAGCTCTGAGCCCCTGGAATAATCTCTTTAAGGTTAGACAACATTTGACAACCATTACACACGCCTAGTGTAAAAGTATCTTCACGTTGGAAGAAACCTTCGAATTCGGCACGCGCCTTAGGGTTAAACAAAATTGAATTTGCCCAACCACGACCCGCTCCAAGTACATCTCCATAAGAGAATCCACCACAGGCAACCAAGCCTTTAAAGTCTGTAAAAGTGACCTTGCCCGAGAGCACGTCTGTCATGTGCACATCCACTGCATTAAAGCCTGCCTTGTCAAAGGCAGCAGCCATCTCCTGCTGTCCATTCACACCCTGCTCTCTTAAAATAGCCACTTTTGGACGATTAGACGACAACTCTGCGGTAATATCTTCATTCATATCGAAAGTAACGAGTGGTGCTATCTGACAATTCTCATCATTTTGAATCGCGTCAAACTCTTGCTGAGCACACGCTTCGTTATCACGCAGCGCTTGCATACGGAAAGAAGTTTCAGACCACCAGGCCTGTAGCTTTTTACGCGGCTGGTCCACGACTAATGAACCTTGCGAAGTCATCATAATTTGATCTGCGTCATTCACTGAACCAATCCAGTGTGTCAAACGCTCAAGCGAGTGTTCTGACAGAATCGCTTTAACAGCAGCTTTATCGACTGCTTTAACCTGAATAACTACGCCGACTTCTTCTGCATACAAGGCAGAAATAGAATCCGAACCTAAAGCAGAGATATCTACCGTAAGACCACAATGACCTGCAAAAGCCATTTCTGCTAGGGTTACGAATAAACCGCCATCCGCTCTATCATGATAGGCCAAGATTAAATCATCAGCCATCATGCTCTGCGTCGCGTTAAATAAGTTTAACAAGTCCTGAGCACTATCTAAATCAGCAGAAACATCGCCAATCTGGTTATAAACCTGTGCCAAACAACTGCCGCCGATTCGGTTCTGACCGTGCCCTAAATCAATGACCAGTAATTCAGTATCGCCTAAATCAGTTCGTAACTGAGGTGTTACTGTTTTACGCACATCTTCAACAGGCGCAAAGGTTGTGATATTGACCGACATCGGTGACACGACCATTTTGTCTTCTCCGTCTTCCTGCCAAACCGTCTTCATCGACATAGAGTCTTTACCCACTGGAACGGCAATCCCTAACTCAGGGCATAACTCTAAGCCAACCGCTTCTACAGCATCATAAAGCGCAGAGTCTTCACCGGGGTGACCTGCGGCTGACATCCAGTTTGCGGAAATCTTAATATCACTCATCTTGCCTATTTTGGCACAACCAATATTTGTAATCGCTTCTGCAATAGAGAGTCGAGCTGAGGCCTTTGGATTAATCAGCGCAACAGGAGGGCGTTCACCCGAAGCCATCGCCTCTCCGGTGTAGCTTTGATAATCTGAACAGGTAATCCCAGCATTCGCAACAGGCACCTGCCAAGGACCTACCATCTGATCACGCGTGACCATACCGGTAATAGAGCGATCACCAATGGTAATCAAAAAGCTTTTACTGGCAATGGTCGGCAGCTTTAATAAACGCTCAACCACATCATCCATCTCAAGTGCTGCGGTATCAAACCCTGCCTGAGGGATTGAACGAGACTCGGCCGTTCTGTGCATTTTAGGTGGCTTACCCAACAGGATATTAAGCGGCATATCAACAGGATTATTGTCAAAGACGGTATCATTCACGACGAGCTCTTGAGCCTTAGTCGCTTCACCAACAATCGCATACAAACAACGTTCACGCTGACAAATGGCTTCAAACTGCTCAATTTGGTCAGCAAAAATAGCAATCACATAACGCTCTTGAGATTCATTACACCAAATTTCCATCGGCGCCATACCGGGTTCATCATTTGGCACAGCACGTAGATCAAACTTAGCGCCTTTTCCTGCATCGTTTACCAACTCAGGAAATGCATTTGATAATCCACCCGCACCCACATCGTGAATAGATGCAATCGGAGATTTCTTACCTAAATAAGTACAACGGTCAATCACCTCTTGTGCTCGACGCTCCATCTCTGGATTTTCACGCTGAACCGAAGCAAAATCTAATTTTTCAGAACCCGCTCCGCTGTCAACAGAAGAAGCCGCACTGCCACCCAGACCAATTAACATCGCAGGTCCACCCAGCACAACCAGCTTAGCACCAACAGGGATATCCCCTTTTAGAACGTGTTCATCACGAATATTTCCTAAACCACCCGCCAGCATAATCGGTTTGTGATAGCCTCGAATCTCTTCCCCATCATGGGTAATTTGAGCATTTTCATAGGTACGGAAATAGCCGTTAATTGCAGGGCGACCAAATTCATTATTGAACCCAGCGGCACCCAGCGGCCCTTCAATCATAATATCGAAAGGAGAAACGATACGTGAGGGTTTACCATAATCACGCTCCCAAGGTTGTTTGAAACCAGGAATATTGAGGTTAGAAACGGTAAAGCCGGTTAAGCCTGACTTAGGCTTTGAACCTTGACCCGTTGCGCCTTCATCACGAATTTCTCCACCCGCACCTGTCGCCGCACCCGGCCATGGCGAGATGGCGGTTGGGTGATTATGCGTCTCGACTTTAATTTGAAAGTGAACCGGCTCAGCATTGGTTTCATAAGACTGTGTTTCAGGATTAGGAAAGAATCGGCTCGCCATAGGACCTTCAAGCACCGCAGCATTATCACTGTAAGCAGACAGAACCCCTTCCGGGTTCTTTTGAAAGGTATTTCTAATCATACCAAATAGAGAGTACGGCTTGTTTTCACCGTCAATCGTCCAATCAGCATTAAAAATTTTATGACGACAATGCTCAGAGTTTGCCTGTGCAAACATCATCAACTCAGCATCCACAGGATTACGCTTCAATCCATTAAAAGCATCGACTAAATAATCAATTTCATCCGAACTTAGTGCCAACCCAAGATTACGGTTGGCCTCTTCCAGAGCTGCTTTTCCACCGGCTAAGATATCAACCGTTGAATAAGGTTTTGGAGACTGATGAGAAAAAAGCCCTTCAAGTGCAGTTGTTTCCGTAAATACTTGCTCCATCATTCGATCATGTACCAGAGATTGCATGGCTGGCAAGTCATCAACCGACGCGCCATCAAAGAAATAAACTGTACCGCGCTCAATTCTTAACACTGAATCAATACCGCAGGTATGCGTAATATCAGTTGCTTTTGAAGACCAAGGGGAAATCGTACCTAAACGAGGTGTGACAATGCAGCTCGCAGCCGTTAGCTCAGAAGCTAACGCTTCATTAGAGCTATTAAGCAATGTTTGTAAGTGAGAGACATCTGTCTCTGAAAGCGCCTTGTCTGCATCAACAAAATAGATAGATTGTGAACGAAGTGCCGTAAGTTTGCCGACCGACTGTAACTTAGTAAATAACTGATTCAGTCGATAAGCGGAGTGAGCGGGATTTCCCCAAATGATTTGCATATTCTTGTCCTTTCCAAAAAACAAAGCCCACTGAATAGTGGGCACGTTAATTCTATCTAAAATTTATTCTGCCAGTAATCCAAGACTTTCAAAGACATAGCGTCTCTGCTTAGCATTCAGGTTCACCTCTGTTTCAGCAACACCAAGCGTCAGCAGGGTGACTGCAGGGTCACTCTCTGAAGGCGCTAACTGTAGGCGCACTAACTCAGGAAGATCTCGCTTATCAGCATCACGCCAAAACGCTAGGCCAGAAAACAGTGACTCATCTTTTTTAGCTGATTCAGGTACTTTGACCCACATCTGATGCTGAGCAACGATGACCTTATCCATCTGCCAACCTGCACGATAAACCATCGCCTGCAGGTAGCTCCAACTCTTATCAACTGAAGCACGTAAGACAAGGGCGTTAAATTCTTCGCCATCCAAAGTTTCAACCATGTTTTCTGTAATTTTTAGCTGAGCAAGCGCTTTCTCACTTGAAGAACCAAAGAACACCATCGCCTGGTAAAGTGCTTGCGCTTCCATCACAGGGCTATAAGGTTTAATTCTCCAACGCTCACTTAAGCCACGTTCTTCATTTGCTTCGGGTGAAAACAGCATGCTGTGACTAAAATAGATACGCGTTTTTTGTGCTTTAACATCCGTTTCAACACGTGCGATATATTTATCATAAACCCCTTCAGCAAGCTCTAAACGCCAGCTATTTAGCAGTCGAGTAATAGGACCAACATCATCTAAAGGAACAAGCTCTGTTCGCTTCAAATATTCTGTTTTAAGAATCCCAATATCTTTACGCTCTTCTGCAATCGTAAAGCCTGCAGAGGTCATGAAACGCTTTAATCCAGACCAAACTTCTTCACTATTAGTTGAGTCGATTTCTAACCAGCGTTCTGACAAATCTGCCTGAATCGCCAATCCATCCGCCTTAAAGTTTGGGATATGATCATAAGCATCTTTCTCTGCTAATACATCTTGCTCTGCTTGAGCTAAAGCCAATGAAAGATGACTTTTTGCTTTACCTGGATTAAAAAGATTGGGTGGCATTTCCAATGATTTTACAATTTTACCTTCACTATCTCGGTAGCTACCATCGGAACCGAACATGCCCGTAATGGTTGAACAACCCGTTAAACTCATCGCCAGTAAAGACGTAGAAACAATCACTGCTTTTGCATAAAGACGCATAAAACAAGGTACCTTTTAATTAAAGATAAATAGATGAAAAATTCAGTTGAACTGAACTCATTTAAGCTTTTAAAGTAATGCCTGCACCTTCCAGCGCTCTGATAACAACAGGCTGACACGCTTCGGAAAGCGGCGTTA
>JAADDM010000160.1 GCA_013153955.1 Gammaproteobacteria bacterium
TTAACTCAACTGCTGATTACCTTCTCGGACGATACACAACTGCGCAGTGTTATTTTTTGGATGATGGGGTCTTTCGCTAATTTATCCTGGCACTCGATTGCGCTGGTGAGCGCGGTTGTTGTAGCGGCTTTAATGGGCTTGTGGCGATTGGTTAACACCATGAATGCCTATCTGTTAGGCGAGAATGTCTGCCTGCATATGGGCTACACGCCAACCCGTTTTAAATGGCAAGTGATGGGCTTTAGTGCGCTGATTGTCGGGGCTTCGGTCTCAGTGGTTGGAGTGATTGGCTTTGTGGGCTTGGTTGTGCCGCATATTATTCGCCTATGGGTTGGCTCAGACCACCGATTAGTGTTGCCGTTAAGTGCATTAGGGGGCGCACTGCTGTTGGTGGTTGCAGACTTGATGGCAAGACAGCTGCTCTATCCTGCCGAGTTACCCATCGGGCTTCTAATGGCGTTATTAGGGGGGCCTTTCTTCTTAATGTTGCTGCTCTCACAAAGACGCAGCTTACACATGATGCGCTCAGGGAAGCCTTAAATGATCGCTATTACCTTAAAAAACCTGAGCTTTCAGGTTAATCATCAGCCTATTTTCAGTCAAATCAGCTATCGGTTTAACCCTGGGCTTATTCACTGCATTTTAGGCCAAAATGGCGCAGGAAAATCGACGCTTCTAAAAACGTTAACCCAAGAGCTAACGCCCTCGCAAGGCTCAATTATGTGGGGGCATCAACCGCTGCATAGTCTTACGCCTCAAAGCCTTGCTAGACAGCGTTCCGTGCTGGCACAGTCCACAGAGTTGACCTTCTCTTTTAGGGTCGATCAACTGATAGCGCTGGGGGCAGAAGTTCAACAAAATGCGCTGGCGATGGATGCCATTATCGACGCGGTATTAGCCGTATGTGAATTGACTTCGCTAAGAACACGCGATTATTTAACCCTGTCAGGCGGTGAGCAGAAACGGGTGCAGATTGCCCGTGTTTTGGCGCAAATTTGGCCAGAGGATTTGAGTCTGGACGCCCTTAATACACTGGCTAAACAACGACAAAACTGCCGTCTTCAAGCTGTGGACTCAGCGCCATTTAAAGGTCGATGGCTCTTTTTAGATGAGTGGACTGCAGGCCTAGATGTTAAACACCAGCAGCAGTTGGCGCAGTATTTTCGTCAGTGGACAGCGCTGGGCTTAAGCATTGTGATGGTCGTCCATGATATTGCGCTGGCAGGCTTAATGGCTGATGAAGTGCTGATGCTAAAATCGGGTCAGATTTTTGCCTCGGGCGCTGTGGCAGAGGTGCTGACCGCCAAACACCTTAAATTAGGGTTAGAGATGAGTTCTCGGGTTGAAATAGATGCAGAGAGTGGTCGCCCCCTTATTTTTCCTTGGTTTGAAAGTTTTTAGAGGCCTTCAGGTCTTATTAGTTAAGAGGGAGAGATAAGCAAAGCCCTCCCACGAACAGAGCAGCATACGTCAATGCTTAATATGAACAACAGGAAGATGAATGCAAGATAAACATCGATTTTTTGAACAGCTGGTTTCAGCCTACTCAAATGACCTTTACCGCTATGCCTACTGGCTGTGTAAGCAGCCCACGGTTGCAGAGGATCTCGTGCAAGAGACCTTTACACGTGCTTGGAAGGCCATTGATAATTTAAAAGATGAGAAGGCGGCTAAAGTGTGGTTAATTACGATACTTCGGCGTGAAAATGCTCGAATGTATGAGAAATATCAGCCCCAGCTGCTTGAGATTGAAGAGGGGCTTGTGGCTGATGATTATCATAATGAACCGACCTATAAGATAGAAAAACAACAGCTCCATAAAGCCATTTTTGACCTCGCTTTAGAATATAAAGAGCCGCTGATTTTGCAAATTATGTGGGGCTACACGGGCGAAGAGATTGCACAGCAGTTGGAGCTCAAGTTAGCCACCGTCAATACGCGATTATATCGGGCAAGACAGCAGTTAAAAGTCATTTTAACGGAAACAGCAGGCTCAAATAATAGAACATCAACGCTAGGTTAGGAGGGTATTAAATGGACGAATTAGCACTTAGAAAACAGTTACAGGCAGCCCCTAATCAGTTAGATGATGAGATGTTAGCCTATTTAGAAAGCAATCCAGAACAGAAGAAAGTGGTTAAGCAAGTGAGAGCATTTGATAAACAGATTCATGCAGCATTGGAGGTTGAGGTGCCTGAAGGGTTACATGCCAGAATTCTTTTAAACCAATCCTATCAAGCAGGTCAAGCCGATTCGGTGGACAGCGCAGAACCGGTGTTAGAGGCTGCACCAAAAGCCGATTCTAAAGCGGATGTTTCAACAACTACGCACGCAGAGAAGCGCGAGGGCCGAGCGGATAAATTGGTCGCCTTTTGGCATAAAGAGCGAGATTTATCGTGGGCAGGGCTGTTGGTAATGGCAGCCAGTTTAATGGTTGTGGCGGTCTCAATTACCTTATGGCAAGCTCCCCAACAGATAGAGCAGGTATCTGGATCTGAAATTATCGCTCATATTGTGGATCATATCGGTGAAGACCCGAGTTTAATGACGGCGGTAAAACCATCTGAAAATGAGACGGATATACCCGCACTATTTGCCACAGTAGGTGCACATTTAGATCAGCCGATTAAGCAGATGAGCTATGTTGGTCACTGTGTTATTAAAGGACAGAAGGGGTTACATATTGTGATGCAATCAGATAATGGGCCTGTGACGGTGATTGTCATTCCGGGTCAGCAGCTTGCTGCGATGGAAGCGTTTCAAACAAGTGGCTATCAGGGCGAGTTAATCCCTGTTAAAGGCGGCATCGTCGCGATCGTGGCCACCAGTATGGAGCAGTTAGCATTAGCTCAGATTCGTTTCTTTAAAGCGGTAAATTTTACTTAACATACTTCGGAATGTAAGCGCCTGCTTTAGATGGGTAATTTAGAACATTAATATTGAAACAGACGGGTTTTTAAACGTTCGATTTCATTATCAGAGAGCCCTAAAATCATTTGGCAGCGTTGGACGATGGGGTGTGCACGCTGCCTTTGCATAATCTTATCTGTCGCTAGATCAGGTAGGTGCGACAGACTCGTTAAATTTAACAGTTGGTGAGCCAGCGTAAGCAGGGCTACAGCACTTCGTACTTCAGTATTTTTAACCTTTGATACATCAGGCGTTTGTTGTAACAAAATGGCCTGTGCAATGTAGCTGGGTATATTCCAAGTATGTGCAATTACATAGCCCAATGTAGGGTACGTGGTGCTATAGCGCGCTATTTCCGTCTCATCTAATGTGGTGTGATGAATCAAATCGAGTGTATTGAGGCTCTGCTCTAAAGCTTGGCTGTACTGAGCATCATATTCACACAGCGCAAATGCGCCAATTTCATGCATTAACCCTAGTAAATAGGCTTCATCCGTTCGAATATTTTTGCAAAAAAGCGCAATCTCAGCAGCCACGATGGCAATGGCCTCGCTATGCTCTCCCAGCTGTTTAAGTTTAGTCGCATTAAGAATGTTTTTGACGGTAATAGAGAGCACGTAATTTTTTATTTGCATCGTCCCCAATCGTAAAATAGCCCCATCAATATCCTTCACCTTTTGCAGCGTTAGATTGGAGCGAGAGAGTAAATTGGCAATGCCAATCAGCTCACCTGCTAAGAATGGGTTGGTTGAAACAATCGCCTTAATATCCTGAGTATCTGGTAAATCTTCTCGATTAAAAAGGGTCTGTAACTTGAGGACAGACTCAGGCAGTATCGGCATCTGGACACGTGTTAGTAGCGTTTGTGCATGGGTAATCTGTTCTTTTAATTGCATAAGCAGTCGCCTAATAATTTTTATAATACAAAACGTTAGTTTACTTATAGCACATTCAGGAAAGAGGGGGCGAAATTGCGAGGTTCAATATAGAGAGGAGCTGATAAAACTTGGATGTATTATGCTAGAAATAAGGCTTATAACCTGAAGTGGAATGATTAGGTCTAGAGTGGCTTTTCGGGTTTAAATAAATGTTTAAAACAAGTCTTTTGTCTAAGATCAATGCGAGTATTGGGAGGTTTACATCTGTAAACAAGCCAACACACAACGCAGAGATTGGGAAAACAAGCTATTTTAAAGTTTGCAAGCACCGCCTGCACACCCATCATCCTCTTGGGTATCCGACGCCCCATCACGTGTATTGTGATAGTACAGCGTCTTTAGCCCCATCTTATAGGCGTAGAGCAGGTCTTGAAGCACTAACTTGATTGGAACACGGTCTTCGTTAAAGCGCGCTGGGTCATAGTTGGTGTTGGCTGAGATGGCCTGATCGACAAATTTCTGCATGATGCCGACAAGTTGTAGATAACCTTGGTTGTTTGGGATGTGCCAAAGCAACTCATAGTTATTACGCAACTCTTTAAAGCCTGGAACGACCTGCTTTAAAATGCCATCTTTAGAAGCTTTCACCGAAACGTATCCGCGTGGCGGTTCAATACCATTGGTTGAGTTGGTGATCTGTGATGACGTTTCGCATGGCATAAGCGCGGTTAGCGTTGAGTTGCGTAAACCGTGCGTTTTAATATCGCTTCTAAGCCCTTCCCAATCCAAATGTAGCGGTTCACTACAAATACTGTCAACATCCTTTTTATAGGTGTCGATTGGTAGAATGCCTTGGGCATACTTTGTCTCGCTGTAATAGCCACAAACCCCTTGCTCTTTTGCAAGGTTGTTAGAGGCTTTCAGCAGGTTAAATTGAATGGCTTCAAAGGTACGGTGAATCAGATTGTTTGCCGAACCATCAGAGTATTTGGTGTTGTTTTTAGCTAAGTAGTAGGCCATGTTGGTAACCCCTACGCCCAACGTTCTGCGCCCCATACTTGAGCGTTTTGCGGCTTCAACCGGGTAGTCTTGATAATCAAGTAAACTGTCTAGTGCACGAACAATCAGGTCAGAAAGTGACTCTAGCTCGGCAAGGTCTTTAATCGCACCCAAGTTAAAGGCAGATAGCGTGCATAGAGCGATTTCACCATTGGGATCTTCTACAGACTCAAGCGGGCTGGTCGGCAGGGCAATTTCTAAACAGAGGTTTGATTGGCGAACAGGTGCTTGCTTCGGATCAAATGGGCTGTGTGTATTACAGTGATCGACGTTTTGAATATAGATTCGACCCGTTTGTGCACGCTCTTGAGCCATCTGAGAGAATAGATCAATCGCTTTAACCTGCTTTTTACGAATGCTGTTATCAGCTTCATAAATTTGGTATAGGCGTTCAAATTCATCCTGATCTTCAAAGAAAGCATCATATAGGCC
>JAADDM010000301.1 GCA_013153955.1 Gammaproteobacteria bacterium
AATAATTTTAAATCTAATCATGGGTCACAAGGGCTTATAATTTATAAAGAGCCCTTTGCACGAGTGAATCCACGGATTATAATGGCTAAAACTTCCCTACTATTCGTTGAAAAACGCAGGTAATAGCTAGCTATTACCTGCGTTTTTCGCCTCTAGTTAGAGAGAATTTTATCTCATTCTTATCTCGCGCCCCACTCGCGCAAAGGCCTCATGAAATAGAACGCGTCAACTGCGTCATTACAGTATTGTACCGCACTCTTGTAAAGGTCTCATTAAAGGTTAAACTATGAATTTAAGTGAAGAGAATATAACCCTCGCTTTTCTTGTGATTGGGTGGTTGCTTTTTGCACCCATGTTTATTTGGTCGGTGATGACTGCACCTTGGCATAAGGTCGCTGGTGACAGTGGCGCACAGCATGTTTTGTTAGCCGCAACAGCAGTTGTATTTTTTACCTGGCAGTTGGCTGCTGGGTTAGGCTCAGGGATCAGTTTTCATTTTTTGTTGATGACCCTAGCAACATTGATGTTCGGGGTTCGCTTTACGGTACTTGCAATGACCTTGGCACTACTTGGAGTTACATTTGAGTCCGACTTAGGCTGGTCTGTATTTGGGTTAAATGCTTTATTGATGGGGTTGTTACCTATCGTGATTACGCACCTTTTACTTCTGTTTTCTCGCCGATATTTAGAACCTAACTTCTTTGTTTATGTTTTTTTTAATGCTTTTTTAGCAGGGGCTGTCGGAGTGGTCGCCTCTCTAGGGTTGGGGGCTTGGGTTATGTGGGTGTCAGAGAGCCAAACGCTGGCAACCTTAAAGGAGGTGTTTATTCCCTTTATCCCATTGATGTCAACACCTGAAGGCTTTCTAAACGGGATGTTGATTGCTGTTTTGATCCTATTTAAACCAAATTGGGTCAGCAGTTTCAAAGAGGGTGGAAAGCTTTAGCTCTCATGAAAGAGGCGAATTTCATCCGTGTCTATTTGACAGCGCTTAGCCTGATGGTAAGGCAATAAAATCGCCTTCAGGGCTTTTTTCTTGTTAAACAATACATTAGCATCCTGTTATGGCGAATTTGGGCTATAATTTACGGTCAATTTTTTGAGATAGAATCGGAACTCATGCAGTTAATTCGCGGCCTACACAACTTACCTTTGGTTAAAACAGCGCTCTCGCAAGGCTGTGTATTAACTATTGGCAATTTTGATGGCCTGCATTTAGGTCATCAGCAGGTGTTACGCGCGGTCTGTGGCGAGGCAAAAAAACGTAATCTACCCAGTGTGGTTATGATTTTTGAGCCCCTGCCGATTGAGTTTTTTGCGCCTGAAAAAGCCCCTGTGCGCTTGATGAATTTTAGAGAGAAGCTTCAAGCGTTTCAAAATACCGATATTGATTATGTGCTCTGTGTTCGATTTAACGCCTCTTTTTCTAGCCTAACCGCCGAAGACTTTGTTCAGCAGGTACTACTGCAAGGCCTGAATGTAAAACACCTTGTTGTGGGCGATGATTTCCGCTTTGGCAAACAGCGTCAAGGAGATTACCCTTACTTGCAGGCATCGGGCGTTCAGAATGGATTCAGTGTGACCGATATGCCAACGTTTACTGTCGCAGCGGAGCCAGAAAGCACGCAAGAGCAGAGCGAAGAGGACATGGGCAAAGGCAAAGTCTTGGAACGAGTGAGTAGCACTCGCATACGTAAAGCCCTCGCTGCACATGATTTACCTCTAACACAGACCTTATTAGGCAAGCCTTTCTGCTTTAATGGTCGCGTGATTCATGGACAAAAGCTGGGCAGAACCATTGGCTTTAGAACGCTTAATTTAAACCCTAAACGTATTCAAATGCCAGCTCAAGGGGTGTTTGCTGTACTGGTTGGTGGCATCGCAGAGTCGCCTTGGCCTGGTGTAGCCAACTTAGGGTTACGCCCAACGGTAGATGGCGTTAGGCCTTCGATAGAAGTACACCTATTTAACTGGGACAAAGACCTTTACGGACAGCATGTTAATGTCACGTTAGCGCACTTTATTCGCCCCGAAATGAAATTTGATGGGCTGGATGCCTTAAAAGCGCAAATTGCTTTAGACGCCCAAGCCGCAAAACAGTTTTTTAAAATTTAAAATCGTGCAGTATGCACCATTCAATACAGTGAAGATCACATGACAGACTATAAACCAACCTTAAACTTGCCTGAAACAGACTTTCCAATGCGCGGTAACCTGCCAAACCGTGAGCCAGATATGGTGGCTAAGTGGCAATCAGAATCGCTCTATAAAACGGTTCGTGAACATATGAAAGGTCGCCCAAAGTTTATTCTGCATGATGGTCCTCCTTATGCGAACGGCGATATTCACATCGGTCACGCAGTTAACAAAGTCTTAAAAGACATGATTGTGAAGTCAAAAGGGCTGAGTGGCTTTGATGCGCCATTAGTACCCGGTTGGGATTGTCATGGTCTGCCGATTGAGCTGAACGTTGAGAAGAAAAAAGGCAAGGTTGGTCAGAAAATTGGCGCAACTGAGTTCCGTGAAGAGTGCCGAATCTATGCCCAAAAGCAGGTTGATGGTCAAATGGCAGATTTTCAGCGTTTGGGTATCTTGGCAGATTGGGAGAACCCTTATCTGACGAAGGACTATGCTTTTGAAGCCAATGAGATTCGTGCCTTGTCTAAGATTGTTCAAAATGGTCACTTAGTAAAAGGCACCAAGCCGGTTTACTGGAGCGTTGGTGGGCACACTGCGTTGGCAGAGGCTGAAGTTGAGTACGAAAATAAGCGTTCAAAATCGATAGATGTACGTTTTAGAGTCTTGGATGAAGCCGCCTTTTTAAAGGCATCATCCGTTGCGGATGCTGCGCAAGGAGAAGGGACACTATCGGTTGTTATCTGGACGACAACGCCTTGGACGCTGCCTGCTAACCGTGCCGTCTCTATCCACCCAGAGTTAATGTACTCGATTGTTCAAGTACAATCAGAATCAGGGCCTGAACGCCTATTTATCGCACAAGCGATGGTCGAAGATTCGATGAAAAACTGGGGCTTTGAGGACTACACTATTATAGGTGAAGCCCTTGGTGCAGCATTTGACATGATGCAGCTTCAGCACCCATTCTACGATCGCGTTGTGCCTCTTATTTTAGGGGAGCACGTGACGACAGAAGCGGGTACCGGCTGTGTTCACACCGCGCCAGGTCACGGACAAGAAGATTTTGCCGTGGGCATTAAATACGACTTAGAAATTGACTGCCCGGTTGATGGTCGCGGTAACTTCGTGAGTGGAACCCCTCTGTTTGAAGGCGAGAATGTCCTTAAAGTAGACGATCATGTATTAGAAGTGCTTAGAGAGCACGGCGCACTAGTACATTTTGAGATTATCGAACACAGCTATCCGCACTGCTGGCGTACCAAAACCCCACTTATTTTCCGTACCACACCTCAGTGGTTTATCAGTATGTCTGAAAATGGCTTGGGTCAAAAAGCACTTGATACCATTGATCAGGTGCAGTGGATTCCAGAATGGGGTCAAAACCGTATTGAAGGTATGATTGAGGGCCGCCCTGATTGGTGTATCTCCCGTCAGCGTTTTTGGGGCGTGCCGATCACTATTTTTGTACATAAAGTTACGGGTGAAATGCACCCGCGTACAGTCGAGTTGATGGAAGAAGTCGCTAAGCTAGTGGAAGTGAATTCGATAGATGCTTGGTACGATTTAGACATGGCTGCCATGCTTGGCAGTGATGCTGATGACTACGAGCAGGTCACCGATATTCTAGATGTTTGGTTCGATTCAGGTATCTCTCACTACACCGTCTTAAATCAGCGTGAAGAGCTATCTGCACCAGCAGACCTTTATTTAGAAGGCTCCGATCAGCACCGTGGTTGGTTCCAATCTTCGTTACTTTCCTCTCTGGCATTAGACGGTAAGGCGCCTTACAAGCAGGTGTTAACACATGGCTTTACCGTCGATAAAGATGGTAAGAAAATGTCTAAATCTAAGGGCAACGTAGTGGCGCCTCAAAAGATTGCCAACAAGTTGGGTGCGGATATTTTACGTCTTTGGATCTCTGCCGCAGATTACCGTTATGAGATGACCGTGTCAGATGAAATCATCAGCCGTACCGCCGATGCCTATCGCCGAATTCGTAACACGGCGCGTTTCTTACTGGCCAATATTAACGGCTTTAACCCAACAACAGATATGGTTGCTTATGAAGACCTATTGCCATTAGACAAGTGGGCGATTGGTCACGCCGCGAAGTTGCAAAATGAGATGATTGCCGCTTACGATGAGTACAACTTTCATAATATCTATCAGAATGTGACTCACTTCTGCTCTGTAGAGCTAGGTGCGTTCTACCTGGATGTCATTAAGGATCGCCAATACACCTGTAAAACAGATGGCTTGGCGCGTCGCTCAGCACAAACGGCTCTGTACCATATTATCGAAGCCCTAACACGCTGGATTACCCCTATCCTAAGTTTCACCGCAGAAGAGCTATGGGCAGCCCTACCGGGTGAGCGTGCCGATACCGTTTTTGTCGCTACTTGGTATGAAGGTCTTACCGAACTAGATGAGTCAGCCGAACTGAACTCCGCTTACTGGACAGAGATGATGGCCGTACGTTCAGCCGTCTCTAAGCAACTAGAGCAGCTACGTAGTGATAAAGTCATCAAAGGCTCGTTAACGGCAGAAGTAACGCTCTATTGTGAATCAGACTTGTTTGAGAAACTCTCTAAATTAGAAGATGAGCTGCGTTTTGTACTTATTACATCTGGTGCAAGCCTCAAGCCACTGTCAGAGAAGCCCGAATCAGCCCTTCAATCTGAAAGAGAAGGCCTGTGGATTCAGGCAGGTGCTGCAGAAGCACCTAAGTGCGCTCGTTGCTGGCATCATCGTGAAGATGTTGGTCAAGTTGCGGCACACCCTGAGTTGTGTACTCGATGTGTTGAGAACATCGAGGGGGAAGGCGAGCAACGAAACTTCGCCTAAATATAACGCGTTAGAGCGCCCTAAAGCAGGCCACTTCTGCGTTGTAAAATGGACGCTTACAGTTGTAAGCTCACATTTTATGCCTTGAATTGACCGACTTTAGAACGCGCTACCGCGCTATCTTGTTTTGAGAGTTCAAACCATCAAACATTAAAGCAGGCCGCTTCTTCGTTATAAAATGGACGCTTACAGGTCGTAAGCTCACATTTTATGCCTTGAATTGACCGGCTTTAGGGCGCTCTACCGCGCTATATTGTTTTGAGAGTTCAAACCATCAAACATTAAAGCAGGCC
>JAADDM010000245.1 GCA_013153955.1 Gammaproteobacteria bacterium
AGGTTGGTAGGTAGGTAGGTAGGTAGGTTGGTTGGTTGGTTCGATCGTTCCTTCACTCGTGGATCCGTAGTTATTGTATATCTGTAGGCGTAGTCCAGACAGATGGTCAAACGCAGGTCACAGGCAGTAGAGCAAAGTAAGTCACAGCATTTACCATCTTGTCTTCGCCCGACCTCATTCGTGTATTGAATCAGTTGTATTTGAATCGTGGTCAGACTGTTGACGATCGACATCTGGAATTAAGATAAATAAAGGCTAATTCACTAATTTCACCGGAAAAACTGATGACAGATAAGGATTTAAAAACAAAAATTCTTGGACTACCTACCAGACATATAAAAGTAAACACAATTTGAAGGGAGACCATAGCTTTGTGGTTTAGAGAAAGACACGAGCTAACGAGTTAAGTGTGCTCCAAAATAAAGAATGCGTAAACTCCACAACCAGAAAGAGACAAACGAAGGTTCGTTTTCTGTTTATGTCATAATAATGTGTTGGCGTACAGACGAATGTTTCATCAAAAGGAATCACGAAAAACCCACTAACTTTAGGTTTTCACCATTTTAATAATATATTTTATCAATCGGCCACCTCCGTAAATGGACCACCTCAGCTCTGTGCTACAGATGACCGACCTACTAAGTTCTTATCTAGTCGCCTTTGTGTAGAGGCCTGTTGGACATACCAAAGACGAAAGCAGTCGACGATGGTTGGACTCCGGCTTGTCACAGGATCGATTTAATCGCCCTCATCGAGGGAAGAGTATTAATTGACTTTGACTACATACGTGCATGCCCGTTGTCGGTGTGCTATTCCACAGCAATACCCACGCTGAATCTATGCCATTTGCCTTCAGTCTTCATTAAAACACCGGTACAACTGAGCTTGCAACGGCGTCCACACGCGCGACCACATGCGTCCACTCTTTAAACATTAACTCACAGAGTTATCGTTGATCAGCACAGGTCGATTTGTTCTGGACGGAGGGGATGTATCACTTGAAAGTCGGTCAAGTAGAATGCTGAAAAATCAAAGTTATTAAACGGAGAGTCGAGTGCTATTACTCAACAGAACAACTTACACCAACGACTTCCAGTGGAGTAGATTAAAACGAAGCTCCTAGCTCTGCTGTAAGCTAGTCGCACGCGATATGAAGTCATATATACTTCGTAAACTCTGGTAGTTTGCTTACTAACTGTAAATGTTTGATCTCAGGCAGGAAGGAAATAAAAGGCCTCTGTGTATAGAAAAAAGAACTGCTTTATTTAGCGTAAGCGGATTGTTATAGCATTATTTAATATTGACTGGCTGCCCTGTAGCAAGGGGGCAGGAATGTTAGGAATATTTGCCAACGGGTTCATTTATGCCATATATACACCATACAATGTTAAAGCACCTTCAACACGACATTTATCAGTTAAACAATTTTAATGTATTGATTCCGTCGAGCCTTTTGATATACATAGAGTGTCGGTTCAGATCTGATTTTAACTACAGGTAAGTCAATATTTAGCAGACAACTATAAGAACCGACTAACAATGACAACGGGTTTCCGATTTTGTCAGATGCTTATTTTTGTGGTAGCTAACTAGAGTAGTGTATAACGAACTCTACCATCACGAATGTGCTTTTTCAGAGGTGGATGAGGGAGTAGAAGTTAGCAAATTCTTTCTTCAAGTTAATGCTGATTGGTGGAAGGTAATGACTCGAGATTGAGCCAATCTTCTGTGAAGAGATGTAGATATTCGTTGTTTTAAACATCGCTACGCTATAATCGATGCCGTATTTTGTTGTTGAGAAGACACGACGCAGTGTGAGCTGAACGATGATGCCAAGCGAATATTTATCCATTTACGAAGAGCAAACAGTGTGATATGAAAATTAAGTGCAGCAGAAGCCACGGCACAATTCAAGACAAGTCTTAGTTGAATGTGATACAAGATTAATACTACATCCAATTATTTCTTGTATCATTTACAGTATGTTCATTTTGTAGCAGATACCTACTTTCCAAGACAGCTATTACAGATTTGAAATAGACTTGAAATAACTACATCTACGAAACGAAGAAGCAACTACGACAGACAAATAAGAGAGGCGAATTTCTTTTACATTTTCTTGTTAGATAATATAACAAATCCAATGCAGTCGAAAGAGCTTCGTGAATTTTAATAAATCAAGGACTCTCTTGAAAAATTGACCAATGCGTTATGAAATTACAAGTAAAACATGATTATATCAACGCAGTAAGGATACCGAGTAACGTGACGGTAGGTAGGACGGAACAAGAAGCAAGTACTAACCACAAAAATAAGCATACGTTTTTGGCTTTTACGATGTACCCGTGCTGCCGAATTACCTTTCTTCTGAATGGCTAAATATTCGTCGAAAGCTTTCCTTAGTTATTATACACACCGTATCGTCATTTGATAAACGTGACAAAAACTTATAATAGATTTATGCAAGTCTAACGTAGAATGAAGGATGAGTTATCTTTGGCACAAATGTAGATATCAAAACTAATCGAAGGAATCATGTATGTCAGCTTTATTCAAGTTATCATATAAGAGCATAGTTGTATGCGACACGATGGCAGCTAGAGGTAAGAGAATTGAATTTGAATCATATCAAAGGAAGAAGTTACCCTCACGACTAACTCGTCTAATTGTGTGTTATCCGCGATGTTTTAATCGAGGGAAGTGTATTAATTGATTTTGAACGCATACGTGCATGCCCGTTGTCGGTGTGCTATTCCACAACAATACCCACGCGGAATCTATGCCATTTGCCTTCAGTTTTCATAAAAACAACCGGTAAAACTAGGCCTGCAACGGGGCCCACACGCGCGACCACATGTCTACTCTTCTGCATATGAATACATGATCATTACCACACAGAGTTATCGTTGATCAGCACAGGTCGATTTGTTCTGGACGGAGGAGATATATCACTTGAAAGTCGATCAAATAGAATGCTGAAAAATCAAAGTCCATCGCCGCTGGATGCGTTCGTCGACGAACTACTTACTACCTAACGATACTGGCCGTGTACGACGTGCTCTATCTGATCTTCGTCTTCACGCTGATCGTCAAGCACTACATCAACGTCACCGGCATCCGGTGGTACAACTACTACAAGTACCACTTCGGCATCCCGGTGACGAACACCTGCTCCAACACGGCCGTCTGGTTGACCTTGACCTTCACCATCGAGCGCTACATCGGGGTGTGCCACCCGATGAAGGGCAAAGCGCTGTGTACGCCGCAGCGAGCCAAGTACATCATCCTGGTGGTGTGTACGGCGGCTGCCGTACTGACGGTTCCGGATTTCTTTGCCAAGCGCGTCGAGACGGTGGTGGTGGTCAGCCCGAGCGGCGAGAACGTGACGACGTACGTCGGCCGGGCGACGGAGCTGTCGAAGATGGCGTCGTTCAGCGTCGGCTACAGCTACATGATCCAGGTGCTGTTCACGTTTATGCCGCTCATCCTGCTGCTCGCCTTCAACTCGCTGCTGATCCGGGCCGTCATGCAGGCCAACCGGCAGCGGCACGCCATGGCCAACATGAACGTCGTCCGGAGCGAGCGCCAGGAGCGACACAGTCGGGACCAGCACCGGATCACCGTTATGCTGATCACGGTCGTCATCGTCTTCCTGCTGTGCCAGTCGCCGCAGGCCATCCAGAACATCCTTCTGTCCTACTACAGCCACAAGGGACTGATCACGCCCGTCAAGATCCGGCTCTTCACCATAACGGCCAACGTCTTCAACCTCTTCGTCATCATCAACGCCTCGGTCAACTTCATCCTGTACTCGGCGTTCAGCACCAAGTTCCGGCGCACGTTCAGCCGGCTCTTCTGCCGCTGCCTGCAGCGCCAGCGTCCCTCAGACGTGCTCTTCTCCGAGATGGCCACCGCCGTGACGTCGGCTCCGCTGAACGGACACCACACGGTCGACGACAGTCGCGTTCATCTGCTGCACGCCGCTCGCAATAGATCGCAGGTGACGTACAACTGGGCGCCTCGGTCCGGGGGACCCTCTGTCAACAGGGGCAGCGCCACCAACAACATGGCCCCCAACTCGCTGGCGTCTGGCTACTCGGCCCGACAGCGGCCCGGAGACTATACGAGCGCCAGGCAGAACGGACAGAGCATCGTATCCAGTCTCTAGCCGGTGGCGCCACCTGGCAGCCGCCCGCCTAAGTACGTTGCACCCAGGGTCTTTAGGATTCGTACGCACCGAAGCGTATTCCGGCTGGATACGAATGAACGCACGCGGTATACACCTTAACTACGGCAAACCCGATTGATTTCCTTTAAGACTGACAAAATGAGAGGTAGCTGTCGAAAGGCTGCTGAAAACTCAGCGCTGATCAGTTTTTTGGTTTGAATCTTTAGACACGAGGTTGTGGACGCGGTTGTTGTCTTGGCTTTCATTTACGCGACAATCCACCACAGCGTCATCTGTCGGTCAGTTTTTGCCGTTGTTACAAGTTATAAACAACACAATCGACGGATGTACTACATATCGTATTGTTTGTTAAACAATCGTCTGGCACTGAATGAGCTGCGATTTAGTTTCGAGGATCGTACGTGGCCAGTCGAATCTCAGTAAAGCACAAACTACGAAACAGATGAATCACAAGACACTCACTGCTAACAAATATGTTTGTATGTGTGCGTGTGTGTGTATATATATATATATACGTCCTTTGGTAAACAAAAAGCGTTTGAATGAAGTTGGCGAAGAATGAAGTTAAATATATCACATTACTGATGGCGCCTCTGTGGGTGATTGTGTTGGTGTGTTCATGTGTGGGTGTGTGTGTGTCCCTGTGTGTTTAAGTGTCTGCTTGCAAAAAGCAGTTACTACTGCTAGCTTGAATTAAACATGCCAAATTTCATCGTTTTAAATTTCTCATTAAATTTCATGGACTACACCGACTAATGTTTGTTCTTTTCCCTCTTTAAACATCAGTGATAAACACTTCCTAATTGAACGGCTAAACAAAGCTTGGACAGATTTATTGAATGCCTAAAACAGCTACAAACCAAGTTTTGTGAAACCATCCTTTTGCAGGTCAGTAACGACGTGTAGCTTTGTTTCTGTTGCTTACTAAAATGGCAGTACCTGGAAATGGGCTTAGAGTAGAAAGGAACAACTTGACACAAAGACAGTATCGTTCTTATAGTTTTAACGAATTAACTAGGCGTCTGTTTGACTTTCAACTGAAACGTTATGATATATATAGAGGGA
>JAADDM010000108.1 GCA_013153955.1 Gammaproteobacteria bacterium
CTTTTTATCACACCGAGATGCGTTTTCGTCAGGAGAATGGCTATCCTCCCTACCGCCGTCTTACCCGCCTGCTTTATCTTGACTCCTCCCGTGAGCGCTGCCAGGAGGAAACCGCGCGGGTGGCGCAGGCGCTAACGCGGCGGGCCGAGGCCCTGGGCGTGGAAGGATTTGGCATAATCGGGCCTGCGCCCGCGTTTTTCAGTCGCGAGCGAGGCAAGTTTCGCTGGCATATTCTCTTTCGGGCCCAGGATCCAGGGGCGCTGCTGGCGGGCGTTTTCTTGCCCGCGGGCTGGCGCATCGATGTTGATCCAGTGGATACACTGTAATCCTGGCTCGTACCTTCATCAATATGGTGTATAGTTACACACTTTTTCTAATATTTGCGCAGGGTAAACGTCAGGTTTGCGTGCGGTAAACAGCGCAATGACATCAAGCATAGAGAGGGTTTTACCTGTAAAGTGGGGCAAGTGAGGCGTATCTCGTCCAAAAGAACACCCTAAAGAATTAGCGTTATAACTCTCGCCGGGCGCAGCGCGTCCATAAATCGCTAACCTCTCGCCCGCCTCACCAAGAAAAATTTCTATGATAAATCAAACTCTCGTGTGGCTAATATACTTCTGGCACAAAGTTCTGGTACTCTATGGGCGGACGCACATATTTGGTGCGAGGCTCTGGCCGCGGAGGCAATTCGATTGGGTCTGGCGTCAGGTCTTCGTAAGGGATCATGCTGAGAAGATGATGGATGGTGTTCAGGCGGGCCCGACGTTTGTCATCGGAATTCACTACCCACCAGGGAGATTGTTTGATGTCGGTGTAGGCAAACATTTCATCCTTGGCGCGGGAGTATTCTTCCCACAGGGCGCGGGCCTGAATATCCATAGGACTCAGCTTCCAGCGTTTAGTTGGGTCCTTGGCTCGGGCCTGAAAACGGCGCTCTTGCTCTTCTTTGCTAACCGAAAACCAGTACTTGATGAGAATGATGCCCGATCTCACCAGCATTCGCTCGAAGTTAGGGGCAGAGCGCAAAAATTCCCAATACTCATCATCGGTACAAAAGCCCATAACTCGTTCTACGCCGGCCCGGTTATACCAGCTACGGTCAAAGAGCACCATCTCTCCTGCCGCGGGCAAGTGCGCCACATAGCGTTGAAAGTACCATTGCGTCTTTTCTTTTTCTGTAGGAACACCCAAAGCCACTACTCGCACCACCCGAGGATTAAGGCGTTCGGTAATTCGTTTGATAACGCCTCCTTTACCTGCAGCATCTCTCCCTTCAAATATGACAACTACTCGCAATCCTTCATGCTTAATCCACTCCTGTAACTTCACCAACTCTATTTGTAATTTGCGTAGCTCTTGCTCATAAAACTTCTTAGGTAATTTTTTCTTGTGCAGAGCTGTGGGTGAATCTTCGGCAGCCACTTTTGGTTGATGCGTCTTTTGCTTTTGGCTTGACATGAGTTCCTCCTGATAGACACGTCTTATGCGGTTGTCAAAATCATCACTTTCGCAGTGACGAGATAGTCATTAGTACATTTTAAGAGAATCTGTGCTGAGCGTCAAACAGGATTTTGACGCTTGAAACTGTATCAGTTTCGTCGATGGTGCATGGAGATTTCGTTGATTCGAGGTAAGTGGCCTGAGCCTGCGTCTCAGAGTACCGCAATGATTCTCAGGCGTTAATTAAAGGAACCTGTCAGGTTGAATCAGTGAAAATCCGTAAATTCAAAATTACAGTGATAATTCTCCCTGAAAATGATGAAAACTAGCCTTTACGACAGTTATATTTATCCCTTACGACAGTTACATTATGAATAATTTTTGTTTAGAATATTTAAACAGTAATACACAATACTAAATATGGTGGGCACAACTTAATAACGATTTCATATTGACGCTTTGGTTCAATATTACAAATCTCTCGCTACCCTTTTCCTAGGAGGAAAAATGCACACTGTCTCAACGCATCGATACCCCCAACTCATTATTACCTCCATTTTCGTATTCCTTGTTTTAACATCTATCAATAGAATTGTGGTGTTTGCAGGATCTTTCCATAATGCTGGTAATGGGATAGATGTACCTGTTCAATCTGTAGTTGTTTCATTTGAACCAGGACAATTAACAACAGAAAAAACTGGTATGATGACCTCTGCATCACCTAATTTTTGCGCGGGGTTTGAATCTGGCAGCTTGGAGCCATTTATGTCAGTGTATACGACCACATCGGGCTCATCTCAGGGCCGTGTTGGTGTGGTTCAGTTATATCCGCATAGCGGCGATTATGCATTGCAGCTGGATACAGATTGTACAACTTGCAGTGGATATACCACACAGGCAATGATTATGTCAGTCGATTTAGCATCTGCAAGTAATGTTGTTCTTGATCTTTGGGTGCAAGAGCATGTAGATGAATCCCATAACGAAGATGGTATTTTTGTTAGTAATAATGGCGGAGCATCATATGCCAAGATTTATGATTTTGGTTCTCTACCAGATCAAACTTATACCAATGTACAAATTGATCTGGACAGTGCCGTAGCCAATGTGGGCATGTCTTACACTGATGGTTTTCTGATTAAATTTCAGGGTTTTGATAATTTCCCTGTACCAAGTGACGGTTATTCGATAGATGATATTTGTCTATGTTCTCCTCCCTCTGGGTCTATTCATCCTACGATGTCTTTTGTCGGCGATAAAGACGTCAAACTAGATTGGGATGATACACCAGAAGGTTTATATGAAGTTTGGTATGCTAATAATGATTCAAACTTCGTGCCCGGAGATGATTGCGCCAATCCTGCTCCATATCAATGTGAGATAGTTACAGAATCTGAATTTTTAGGCAGTAACCTGCGCGGGCATCCAGACTACAATTATACTTTTATGGTTTTGGGGCGTAATGTGTGCGGACAGAGATACGATGTAAGCACGGCCTGGCGTGTAGGAGTATTGAATTTCCCATTGGATGAGTCCGGTATTCCTGCTAATTTGGCCCTATCTATAGAAAATAGCGCCCAAGACATAACCTTCTCTTCTGCTGAAATTCCTATCAATTACACGGTTCACTACACAAATACCAGCAGTTTTAATGCCAATAATGTGGTCATTACCCAAACATTGCCCGCTCAAACTACATTCAATTCTACTCGTAGTACCAGCGGTTGGGAGTATGATACTACTAATGCTGTTTATCATCTATCCCTAGGAGCTGTACCTCCTGGCGGTAGTGGAACTGTGGTGTTTGCTGTTGATGTGAACCCGACATTGCCTCGTTATATTTCTACAACAGCTGTTGTTGGTGACACTCAATCACCAGGTGAAGACCCTTATCATGCCGATGACAGTGATTTTGTTACCAATCAGCTAATTGGCTTACCAGACAACGATAACGATGGGCTGCCAGACTGGGCAGAGACCAATAATGGTAATTTCATCAATGCTGTCAACGCTGGAACTGATCCTTCAAAATCTGATACTGATGGTGATGGTATCAAAGATGGAGATGAAGCACGAGGAACAGTAGACATGCTGGATTTGCCAGCAATGGGAGTGAGCCCGCTACATAAAAATATTCTTCTTGAATTTGATTGGTTTGATGACAACGAGGATTCAGCCACCTGCGCGGCCCATAGCCACCGCCCGACTGATGCTGCAATAACGGCTCTGACAGAGGCTTTTGCCAATGCTCCTGTCACAAATCCTGATGGCACAACCGGTATTGTGCTTATCAGCGATTATGGACAAAGCTACATTTTTAGTGGCGGTAACTTGATTCCTGGTAATGGCATTATTGCTGATGGTGTCAATGGTTTGGAATATCAACAGATAAAATCTGATAACTTTGCCAGTAATCGGCAAGGTTACTTCCATTATGTGCTTATGTTGCACCGTTATGATACAAATAGTAATAGCTCTGGGCAGGCCGAATGGCCAGGCAATGATCTCATTGTGTCACTATATTGCTATCACACAGATCGTAACATATCGCATACAGTGATGCATGAGCTGGGGCATAATTTAGGATTAGGACATGGTGGAAATAATAGCTGCAATTACAAACCGAACTATAATTCGGTAATGAATTACAAATATCAATTCCCGGGCGTTGACAATAACTGTGACCCTAATGGTGATGGAATTTTAGATTATTCGCGTGGCATGAGGATTAATCTGGATGAAACCAATCTGGATGAAAGACGTGGCACCTGCGGTAATGTTGCCTGGGATTGGAATGGAAACAATGTCATAGAACCTTCGGTTTCGGTAGATATAAACTCATCTGATACCAATCAGGAAAATTCTTGTGGCGGCGTTCTCACCCAGCTCACTGACTACAATGATTGGGATAATCTGAATTATGACAGTGTGCATGACTTTGATGGCAATGAGATAAGCGTTCCTGATATTGTAATCGAGCAGCCTGTTCCCAATCAGCCCTAACATTGATCATAGTTAGGACTTAACCGGAGACAGGGCAAGACGCTTCTCCTTGTCTCCGGTTTTTTGATGAAGCAGGACTCAGACAGTTTGGATTGTATCTTACATTCACATAATTTTGTCTTGTCGTAAATTTTCATTTTGCTAATCCGTATGCTATAATTCTTTGTAATGGTGGGGGTTCATGTGAACCCTGGGAGCCGCCAATCTCAACTCTCGCCACACTCTTTTAGTGTTATGTGGACATTTTTCAATGTGAGGAAAAAACAATGAGTCAAAGTTTTACCGATCTAGGATTAACTCCTGAACTTGTCGCGGGGCTTGAGGCTATGGGCCTCGAAAAACCAACGGCGCTTCAGGTTGAAGTCATTCCGCACCTTCTCGCGGGACGGGATGCTGTAATCGAAGCTCCGTCCGGGAGTGGACGCACCACCTCCTACGCCCTTCCCATTTTACAGACGTTGGATGCAGAAGCCAGCGGCGCCCAGGTCATCGTCCTGGTTGGTGGCAGCGATAATGCCATCCGCGCCGGTTCTCTTTTCCAGCTTCTGAATCCCCACAAGCATCTGCGCGTGGTGTCTTTGTATGCTGGCCGCTCTCTCGCCCGCGAGGCCGAACAACTGGATGAGACCGCCGCCATTATCATTGGCACACCGCCCCGCATTCGTGAGCACGTGAATCGCGAGGCTCTGAGCCTGGATAATGTGCAATTTGTGGTCATCGAAGATATCGACTACCTGCTGTCTCGCCGTC
>JAADDM010000009.1 GCA_013153955.1 Gammaproteobacteria bacterium
GTCTCTAAAGGCGACATTATCAATGCCGTTGAAGGTGGCTGTTGCACGATGGCGGATATCAAAGCCTCAACAGAAGCGGGAACGGGGTGTGGAGGCTGTATTCAGCTGGTAACAAACGTATTAAATAATGAGCTAGAAAAACGTGGCGTAGAAGTGAATACAGATATTTGTGAGCACTTTGGCCATACACGCCAAGAACTTTATCACATCTGCCAAGTAGAAGAGATTAAAGACTTTGATACCCTGATTTCTAAGCATGGTTCAGGCTGTGGGTGTGAAGTATGTAAGCAGGCGGCAGGCAGTATTTTTGCCTCACTTTGGAATGCTTATGCGTTAGAAGTAGATAAAATTGCACTGCAAGATACCAATGATAACTATCTTGGAAACATGCAAAAGGACGGAACTTACTCCGTTATTCCGCGTGTACCTGGTGGAGAGATTACCCCGCAGAAATTGATTGTATTGGGTGAAGTAGCTAAGAAGTATAAGCTTTATACCAAAATTAACGGGGGGCAGCGTATTGTCCTGTTCGGCGCACAGATGAATGATCTGCCTGCTATTTGGTCAGAATTGATCGAAGCAGGATTTGAGTCTGGCCAAGCATACGCGAAGGCGCTTCGTACCGTTAAATCATGTGTCGGTTCAACTTGGTGTCGTTTTGGATTAGATGACTCTGTTACCATGGCGATTGAGTTAGAAGATCGTTATAAGGGGGTTCGCTCTCCGCATAAGATGAAGATGGGGGTTTCAGGCTGTACACGTGAGTGTGCCGAGGCACAGGCGAAGGATATTGGCTTAATCTCGACGGAGAATGGTTGGAACTTATTTGTCTGTGGTAATGGTGGAATGAAGCCTCGCCATGCTGACCTATTCGCAACAGACCTAACCAAAGAAGAGGTCTTTAAGTATGTCGATCGTCTATTAATGTTCTACATTAAAACTGCCGATAGACTACAGAGAACAGCTACTTGGATGGACAACCTTGAAGGGGGGCTTGCCTACTTACAAGATGTTGTGATTAATGATTCACTGGGACTAGGCGAGTCACTTGAAGCGGAGATGGAAGCCCTTCACCAGACTTACAAGTGTGATTGGAAGACGGCGATTGAGAACCCTGAGTTCACTAAGCGTTTCCGTTCATTCGTCAACGTAGATAGCCCTGCAGAGCAGCTGTTTGTTCAGGAGCGTGGTCAGATTCGTCCAGCAACTGAGTCAGAAAAACTAGATGGCATCGCGGTCGAAATTAAAGAGATTGCTTAAATAATCCATGTTAATCGTTAAGGTTAAATAGTTGATGTAGCGTGTTGAAATAACACGCTTATTTAATTCTATTTTTGCTGTTTAAAACCTAATATTTAAAACCCGGCGGTTAAAACAACCAGGCCTGGTAAGATTCATTTAAAGGAGATCACCATGAGTGATTTTGTAAAAGTTTGTTCAACTGACGACCTTGTAAAAAACTCAGGGGTTGCCGCACTGGTCAACGATACCCAGATTGCCCTGTTCTATATTAACGATGAAGTCTATGCACTTAATAACTTTGATCCCATTGGTAAAGCCTACGTGATGTCTCGTGGCATGATTGGCGATTTAAAGGGCGAGTTGATGGTTGCCGCTCCGTTATTAAAGCAACACTATAGTCTTAAAACGGGCGAGTGTTTAGATGTTGAGGGTGTCTCAATTCCTAGCTACCCAGCAAAAATTGAGAACAATGAGGTGTTTGTTAAAGTCTAAATGACTTATTTTCAGCTCACATGAAAAGCTTAACCTCCTTTTATGTGGGCTGGTATTTAAAATGCGTTACCTATCTGTTTCATACCTCCTTTTTATCCACCTGAATTAAGAAGTTACCCCTCTATGTCGACTACGCCGAACATGCCTCAAATGCCCACTATGTCTCTGTCAGAAAATCAAAGCATTCAAACCACTTGCCCCTACTGTGGGGTGGGTTGCGGAATGGATATCTCAGCCAAACCAGCCAAACCAGCCAAAAAGAATTTGGCGGGTATTGAGTCTTTTGAGGTAAAAGTGGTCGGCTCAGAAACACACCCAGCTAACTTTGGTCGTCTTTGCGTCAAAGGCTCTTCGGCTGGCGAGACCGTTGATTTTGAAGGTCGTATGCTTGACCCTCAAGTCAATGGAGAGGTGGTTAGTTGGGACAGTGCGCTGGATACCGTTGCCGACAAATTTCAATCCGTCATTGCTGAGCACGGCTCGGATGCGGTTGCATTTTATGTGTCAGGCCAGCTATTAACTGAAGATTACTACATTGCCAATAAGCTGATTAAAGGCTTTATGGGAACGGCGAATATTGATACCAATTCGCGCCTCTGCATGGCTTCTGCCGTGGTAGGTTACAAGCGCGCTTTTGGCTCAGACACGGTGCCTTGCAGCTACGATGATTTGGAGTCGGCAGACCTGTTAATTATGGTTGGCTCAAATGCGGCATGGGCACACCCGATTGTTTATCAGCGTATCGCCGCAGAGAAGCGTCGTCGTCCGGATATGAAAATCATAGTGATTGACCCTCGTAAAACCGCTACTTGCGACATTGCTGATTTACACCTTGCCGTTAAACCCGGTGCAGATGCGGTACTTTTCAATGGCTTGTTATCGGCATTAGTCAGCTCTGACGCGCTTAATCAAGACTATATTGATCAATATACAGAGGGCTTTGATTCGGCCATCGCTGAAGCCCAGAAAAATCAAAGCTCGATTGCCGAAGTTGCGCAGCAATGTGAACTAGATGAAGCTGATTTAACGCAGTTTTTTGAGTGGGCAATCGCCCGTCAAAAGATGGTAACGCTTTACTCTCAAGGGGTTAACCAATCCTCTTCTGGGGTCGATAAATCCAATGCCATTATCAACTGTCATCTTGCGACGGGGCGCATTGGTCAAGCGGGCATGGGGCCGTTCTCCATCACGGGTCAACCCAATGCGATGGGTGGGCGTGAAGTAGGTGGCTTAGCCAATCAACTGGCCGCGCACATGGACTTTACCAAACCAGAAAGCATCGACCGCGTAAGCCGCTTCTGGCAAGCCGAAAACATGGCGCAAAGCAACGGTTTAAAAGCCATTGACATGTTTAACGCGGTAGCCGATGGCACAATTAAAGCCATCTGGATTATCAACACCAACCCAGTGGTCTCCATGCCCGATGCAGATGCGGTTAAAAAAGCACTACAGGCGTGTGAGATGGTGGTTGTTTCTGACTGTATTCAAGATACCGATACCACGCAAGTGGCTGATGTGCTGTTACCTGCTCTGCCATGGGGAGAGACGGATGGCTCTGTCACCAACTCTGATCGAACCGTCTCTCGTCAGCGTAAGTTTATGAATGGGCCAAAAAATGCTCGTGCTGACTGGTGGATGATTATGCAAGTCGCCCATAAAATGGGCTTTAAAGCTCAGTTTGATTACCATACGGTATCGGATATATTCAGAGAGCACGCTGCACTGTCTGGGTTCGAGAACGAAGGCAGTCGTGATTTTGATATCTCTTTGTTAGACCAAATTACCGAAGGCGAATATTCAGCACTACAGCCATTCCAGTGGCCGCTGAATGTTAAAAGTCCAAAAGGTACAGAGCGTATGTTTACCGATGGCAAATTCTTTACTGCCAGTGGTAAGGCGCAGTTTATCGCTATTACGCCTAAGCCCCCTAAATACCCCACCAGTAAGGCATTACCTTTTATTCTGAACACGGGGCGAGTGCGTGATCAGTGGCATACGATGACGCGTACAGCCAAAACGGCTAAATTAATGTCGCACACGGACGAGCCTTATGTGAGTTTAAACCCTGCGGATGCTGTGGACTACGGTTTACAAGAGGGACAGCTTGCGAAGGTTGAGAACGATTTGGGAGTGCTCATTGCGCGCGTTAAAATTGATCAAGGTCAGCGTAAGGGCAGTTTATTTGTGCCGATTCACTGGACAGCACAGTACGCCAGTCATGGTCGTGTCGATGTACTGGTACAACCCGTTGGTGACCCTCTGTCAGGTCAACCAGAATCAAAACATAGCCCTGTTAAAATCTCCGCTTACCAAGCGAAGTGGCACGGTTTTATATTGAGTCGTAAGCCCATTAATACTGAGGCATTGGATTATTGGGTTAAGGTGAAAGGCAAGCAGTTCTATCGTTATGAAATTGCCAGTGAAACCCCGATTAAGAACTACCAGACCTGGTCAAAAGCAATTATTGAAGGTACGTCAGAATCATCTATATTTGACCAAGTCGAGCCGCTAGAAGCTTTGGAATATACCGATAAAGTGGGGCAGCGTTACCGTACGGCTAGACTTAAAAACAATCAGTTGCAGAGCGTGCTGTTTGTTGCGCCGTCTACCGAGCTACCGACACGCAGTTGGTTAGGGGGGCTGTTTACCAAAGCCGATATTGATGCTAAAAACCGCCTCATGCTATTAGCAGGACAGGCTTCGGGTGCAAAAGATGAAGGTAAAACCATCTGCTCTTGTTTTGGTATTGGCATTAATACCATTGTGGAAGCGATTCAAAAAGATAAACTCGATTCAGTAGAAGCCATCGGTAAAGCCTTAAAAGCCGGCACAAACTGCGGTAGTTGTGTACCTGAGCTAACCGAAATTTTAAATGCAGAGCAAGCGAAAGCGTTGAAGTAATCCCTGAGTAGCGATCCGCTATTTATCGTTACTTAGTTTGTATGGATTTATCCTTAAAAACAGAGAAGCCGAAACAACCAGGTCTGGTTGTTTCGGCTTCTCTGTTTCTACCTTAGATGTTTGTCATACAGGCTTGCCTTTAGACAAAATTTTGAGAGTACGATAAAGAGGGCGTCGGTTACGACTTTAACGGGTTTACTTAAGCGTAATCTGACTGGTTCCGGTTTCCCCCATATTGTCGGTTAAGCTGATGGCAATTTTATCGCCTTTTGTTGCCGTGAGTTTAACGGCTAAATAAGGGTTGGCTGAGACCGCCCCCGACCATTGAGAGGTTACCGCTTCTGTTCCGTTGACGGTAATAGAGACCGACTCAATGTATTTAGCAGGATAGGGCTTACCTGTTTTTTTGTTCATTCTTACACCTGATTCCATTGGGTGTTTAATTAAGGCTTTTACTTCTGCAATCGGGCCTTTTACTTTTCCACGCATTCTGATTTTAATAGTCATAGTGTTATCCTTTTAAGAATAGAATTCTCTTTTTAGCTTTACCGAGCTACCTATTCCAGATAGCTTTAAAGGCTAGGGTGTATTTAATATCGTACTTACAGTGTATTTTTCTTATTATTTAGCTTAATAATGAGGGGGAAAAGTTATCCGCCACACCCTCCAATGGTGACTTTAACTTCTTGCTGTGCTTTGAACAGTTTGCCACCCGCTTTGACGACCGCAATAACGTCCATGGTTTGTCCCATTTTAATTCGAGTTGAGACAAACCCGACCGCAGCCGCGCCAAAGGTGTATTCACACACGAGGGGTTGAGGGTTTTTGCTGGCCATAATGGCAATGGACTCTACGCCACTCATAGTGGATGCATCCACTGTTACGGGGGTCACTGCACCATTTTCAGCTATTGCAGGGGCTTTTAGTTTAATGTCGCTCGATTCAACAGCGTTAGCTGACCCAAATACATTGCTCAGTGCTTCATCCGTTGTTTTGGCTGAAAAGGCCTTCTTATTCCAGTCAGCAAGCACCGTTGTTGGGGTGAGCAGTCCTGCATTGGCGGCAATAACAGCAGTTCCAGTGGCTAAGGTATTTTTAAGAAATGATCTACGTTTCATGGTATTTAAACTCCTAGTAACTAAAAAATGGAAGTGGTTAAGGATTTAATGATGCTCTTAATAGACGGGATTAAAATGAATCTTAGAATCAATGTTCATCTTTCGTTTTAATCGCCACTCCAGCATAAATCTTTGTTTAGCCCTGTATTTAATGCTTGGTTAATATTAGTGAGGGCTAATGCTTCCTTAACTCCAGATTAGCGATTTGCAGAGAGAACGCAAGCGATAAAAAATAGGTTTTTTGAGATTAGCGAAACTATTGAGACGGTATAAAATATATTTTTAGCCTATTATTTCAATAAGTTATGTCTTTACGGAAGTGCGCTTGTGTTTTTTTACGTATAAAGTGTTGTCAGGGTTGGTTACGGGTTTGCAAGAGTTGATTAAGGCTTTCCGAGTCAGTTAACAGCATTATTTATATTGAATACAGCATTTATAAAAATTTGATAAGCGCGTTATAGCTACTCTTTAAATGGCTTTTGAGGATAAAATAACCGTATTGAATTGTTTAAGTATAAGGCTGGTGGGGATTTGAAAGTAAATCAGCCCTCAGTCAAAAGGAAGCCCGTGGATTATTTACCTATTTTTGTCGATATTAAAAACAAGCCTTGTCTGATTGTAGGTGGCGGTGCGGTGGCTGCGCGTAAGGCTGACCTGTTTATTAAGTCTGGTGCTGAGGTTACGGTGATTTCACCCGATCTTAAAACGGAGATGAAACGTCACCTCTCTCTAGGGGATATCGCTTGGCACCCGCACCCTTTCTCAGAAGCGGAGATGCAGGCGTTAGGTCAAGAGAATCGTCCGCACTATGTTATCTCAGCCACTGATGAGGAAACGGTTAATCAAGCGGTCTACGCTTACTGTCAACGTGAAGGGATTCCGGTGAATGTGGCAGATCAAACGGAGTACTGTGATTTTATTCTGCCAGCCATTGTTGATCGTTCACCCGTCACCATTGCGGTGTCTACAGGTGGGCGTTCCCCGATTCTTGCACGCTTAATGAAGGCGCGACTTGAAGCGTTAATTCCGTCTGGCTTCGGCCGTTTGGCAGGCGTGTTAGGGCGTTATCGTAAAACGGTTAAAACGGCTATCTCCGGCACGGAGCAGCGCAAAGCCTTTTGGGAGACCTTACTACAGAGTGCTTTTGTCGATAAAGCCGTGCAAGGACGTATCGTGGAAGCTGAGCGTATTTTACAAACACAAATTGATCAAGTTTCTAAAACGGGACAGGCACTGCCCACGGGTGAAGTCTACCTGATTGGTGCAGGCCCTGGTGATCCTGATTTAATGACCTTTAAAGGCTTGCGCTTGCTACAGCAAGCAGATGTAATTTTGTATGACCGTCTGGTTGCCCCTGAAATTGTTGAGATGGCGCGCCGTGAAGCTGAGCGTATTTATGTGGGCAAAAAAGATAAAGAGCATACCCTCGCACAGGGTGATATTAGCCAGTTAATGGTCGATTTAGCCAAGCAGGGTAAACGCGTGGCAAGATTAAAAGGCGGAGACCCTTATATCTTTGGTCGCGGGGCGGAAGAGGCCGAGTTGCTGGTTGAAAATGATATCCCGTTTGAGGTCGTACCGGGCATTACCGCCGCCGCAGGCTGTTCGGCCTATGCTGGCTTTCCGCTTACGCATCGTGAATTTTCACAGTCGGTCTCCTTAATTACAGGGCATCAGAAAGAGGGCGAAAGTGAGGTGGATTATGGGCGCTTAGCAGAGTCTGGCGATACTATGGTGTTCTATATGGGGGTTAAAAATGCCGCTAAAATTCAGGCAGGCCTACTGGCACATGGTATGTCAGAATCGTTGCCAGCAGCGATTATCGAGAAGGGTACAACCCCTGAACAGCGTACGCTGATTACGACGCTGGGTGAATTAACCGAGACGATCAAACGCCAAAAAGTAAAGCCGCCTGCTCTGTTAGTGGTGGGCGAGGTAATTAAAGTACGTGAGAGGTTGGTCAAATGAAAACAGGTGAAAAGAAACCTTTTCAGTTCTATATTCAGACCATTGGTCGGGGTCAGAAACGCCGCCGTAGTTTAACGCTTGAAGAGGCGCGTGATGCGATGCAACTGATTTTAGAGGGTAAAGTCTCTGAGATGCAGTTGGGCGCTTTTTTGATGTTGATTCGAGTGCGAGAGGAGACGCCAGAAGAGGCGGCAGGATTTTTGCAAGCGATTCGTGAAAACATGGCGGCACCCAACTGTGACGTTGATTTAGACTGGGGAACCTATGCGGGTAAACGCCGTCAGTTACCGTGGTTTATGTTGGCGCTTACCCTGTTACAACGCCGTGGCGTTAAGATATTCTTACATGGGGTCGTTGGCAATGAATCAGCCCGCCTATATACCAAACCCGTTGCAGAACGCCTGAATTGGCCGATGGCGATGGACTTGATAGATGCTAAGTCAAAAATAGAGCAGGAAGGGTTCTGTTATCTTGCGGTTGAGGACTTTGCACCAGAGATAAAAACGCTAATGAACTATCGAGATGAGTTGGGATTACGTTCGCCCATTCACTCTCTTGCGAGAATGCTTAACCCGTTTAATGCACAGTTAAGTGTCCATGGTGTTTTTCATAAGGGCTATGACGACATCCATCAACAGACAGCAGCTCTGTTAGATGACCAAATGACGGCCTCTTTTTGTGGGGATGGGGGGGAAGCTGAAGTGCGACCTGATCGAAAAACTGAGATTAAGATGGTTAAAAATCGTTTTAACTCAGAAGGTAATCGAGAGGTTTCAAATGACCAGACTTGGTCGTTTTTTATGCCTAAAAAATTCCTAAACGCTGATCCAACCGATAAGTGTTTAGAGATTGATGTATTGATGGCTGTTTGGCAGGGAGAGGCAACGCACCCTTATGGTGAGGCGGCAGTGATTCAAACACTGGCAATGGCCCTTGTGGCGTTGGATAATCTCACTCTGCAAGAGGCCTTTAACACCGCTAGACAGCTTTGGGGAGCTCGTAACGAGGGTGTATAGACACGGTAGGCTATTCGCAGATAGGGCGGGGTTAGGCTTAAATAAGGCCTGCTAATCTAAACCGTTAGCGGGCTATTTTTATCTTTTTGGTTACTCAAGATCCTTGTAGCGTTCTACCCACTCTGCATCAAACTCTGTCTGCTCTAATGGCAATCCTAATGCCTGCATTTTCTCTTCAATTTCTTTTTTCTCAGCAATCATATCAATAAGGGCAGAGCTGTTGCCTTCAAGCTTATGCATGTGCTCAAGGCCTAAGTGATAAAAACGCAGTACCTTGAGCGCATGAGGATCATTGGCTTGTGCCGCTTCTTTTACGTGACGCTCTACATTGGTAATGTGCATTAAACTACGTTTAAGTTGCCAAGCATACATAGACTCTCGCATCCAAGGTTTATCGGCAAAAAGCGTTTTTACGAGGTAGCCAGTAATAATTAGCCCGATAAATGCACCAATTAAATTTAGAACCAACTTGTTGTTTGAATATTCACCAAAATAACTCACAAAGAGATAGGCTGTCGAAAAGCCAATAACGATGAATATCGCCATAATAATTAAGGTCGCTTTACGGGTCTGCTTGCGGTAGAAAACAGGATCGATCTGCTCAATTTTAAACATATTAGGGGTGCTCTAGTCTGATGGGGTGGGCGCATTTTAACGTGAATAGCCCGTAAATGCGAATGACTCTGCTGCTTCGTGTTATTGAGCGTTGATGGGATAAGACTTTGCAACGGGCAGTAAGTTGGCTATACTATGCACAGTTATTTTGTCGGAGTGCCTTTGGCTGAGATCGCGCAAGCGGGATCCGTAGAACCTGACCTGGTTAATGCCAGCGTAGGGAACAATCAGATATTTCTCTAGAACCTCCTGATTGCTTATGACGAATGTTTATTGAGCAGGCTGAATGATTAGAAAAGTATGGGATAAGCCTATACCTTCTAATTTTTTGATAGCGCCTTATGCTCCGCTAAGCAGTCACGTTTACTTAAGCGATGGAATCATTTATCTGTATCTACACTGTCTTAGAGCTTCGCCTACTTTTAATTACTTTAAAAAGGCAAAGCCATGAATACAACAAATCAAACCCCTGACCGTAAAGCCACAGACCGCAGAGAACGCCGTGCGTCTGCAGAAGCATTTATCAAAAATGTATCGGGTCAATCTTTTCCAAACTCAAAAAAAATCTATGTTGAAGGTAAGCTGCACCCGATTAAAGTCGGTATGCGTCAGATTGATGTCAGCGACACCTATATTAGTGGGCCAGAAGATAACCCTATCATGGAGTCGAATGAGCCGATTAATGTCTATGATACGTCGGGGGCTTATACCGATAATAGCGTTGAGATTGATGTCTATAAAGGTTTACCACAGCTGAGAGCTGACTGGGTTGAAGCACGCGGTGATGTTGAAACACTTGACTCTGTCACCTCTAAGTTCACCCAAGAGCGTTTAGCCAATGATGGACTTGATCACATTCGCTTTGAGCACCTTCCTACGGTTAAGCGTGCTAAGTCGGGTAAGAATGTCACTCAGATGCACTATGCACGTCAAGGCATTATTACGCCAGAGATGGAGTATATTGCGATTCGTGAAAATATGAAGCGAGCAGAGATGACCGATGAAGTGTTAATGCTTCAACATAAGGGTGAGTCGTTTGGGGCATCCATTCCTAAAGTCATTACACCTGAGTTTGTGCGAGATGAAGTGGCGCGCGGTCGTGCGATTATCCCATGTAACATCAACCACCCTGAGCTAGAGCCGATGATTATTGGACGTAACTTTTTAATTAAAGTAAACGCCAATATTGGAAATTCATCTGTTGGCTCTTCGATTGCGGAAGAGGTTGAAAAACTGGTTTGGGCCACAAAGTGGGGCGCTGATACGGTGATGGATCTGTCTACTGGACGTAACATTCATGAGACACGCGAATGGATTATGCGTAACTCACCTGTGCCGATTGGGACAGTGCCAATCTACCAAGCTTTAGAGAAAGTGAATGGCATTGCGGAAGACCTGACTTGGGAAGTCTTCAGAGATACGCTTATTGAACAAGCTGAGCAAGGGGTGGATTACTTCACCATTCACGCAGGTGTCTTACTACGTTATGTACCCATGACCGCTAAGCGTGTCACAGGGATTGTTTCGCGTGGGGGGTCTATCATGGCTAAGTGGTGTTTAGCGCACCACCAAGAGAACTTTTTGTATACGCATTTTGAAGACATCTGTGAAATCATGAAGGCTTATGACGTCAGTTTCTCATTAGGCGATGGCCTGCGTCCAGGCTCAGTTGCCGATGCGAATGATGAAGCACAGTTTGCAGAGCTAGAAACATTAGGTGAACTCACCAAGATTGCTTGGAAGCATGATGTACAGGTCATTATTGAAGGGCCAGGGCATATCCCTCTACACATGATTAAAGAGAATGTTGAGAAGCAGATTGAAGTCTGCGATGAAGCGCCTTTCTATACACTAGGGCCATTAACCACCGATATTGCGCCAGGTTATGATCATATTACATCAGGGATTGGTGCGGCCAACATTGGTTGGTACGGTTGTGCAATGCTGTGTTATGTCACACCAAAAGAGCACCTTGGTCTACCGAATAAGGACGATGTAAAAGAGGGCTTGATGGTCTATAAAATCGCAGCGCACGCAGGCGATTTAGCCAAAGGTCATCCCGGTGCGCAAATTCGAGATAATGCCCTATCTAAAGCCCGTTTTGAATTCCGTTGGGTCGATCAGTTTAACCTAGGACTTGATCCAGAAAGAGCCCGTTCATACCATGATGAAACGATTCCTCAAGAGTCAGGTAAAGTGGCGCATTTCTGCTCTATGTGCGGACCTAAGTTCTGCTCTATGAAGATTTCTCAAGAAGTACGTGACTATGCAGCGGCGCAAGAGGCTGAAGTAACGGCTGGGCAAATTACAGAGATCTCTCTGGAGAGTATTAAACAGGGCATGAAAGAGAAGTCAAAAGAGTTTATTGCTGCTGGAAGTGAGATTTATCAAAAGGAAGTGTAGTGACTTCTCGCTCAATCAATCAGGATTTAATTCGCCCTAAAATTGCCATTTTAGGTGCGGGGCTAATGGGACGAATGCTGGCAGTCTCCTTAATGGAAGACTACCAAGTTGAGTTATTTGATCGAGATTGCGGGGATGCAAAGCAAAGTGCCGCCTATTTAGCGGCCGCAATGTTAGCCCCTTTAGCCGAGTCTGCGGACTGCTCAAAAGAGATTATGCAGCTTGGTGCACGTGCGTTACAGCAATGGCCTGATTTTCTAAGTAAGTTAACTGAACCTGTATTTTTTCAAAAAAAAGGCAGTTTAGTCTTGGCCTTTGAGCAAGATTTAGGCGATCTTGAGTTGTTTAAATCTCGGCTGAAGGGCGATGAATATGAGTTGATTAATTCCTTAGAAATCAAAGAGATTGAGCCGGGGGTTAATGCTAGGTTTAATGCTGGATTGCTGCTTCCGAATGAAGGTCAACTGGATAATCGTGGGCTTTTATTGGCACTTTCGAAAACGCTTAAGGACAGTGGCGTTGTTTGGCATAAACAGGCTCAAGTGACTCGGGTAACGCCAGCGGGTGAGTCGCCGATGTACCACTGTGAAGGGCATGAGTTTTCTCAGTTCGATTGGATATTTGATTGTCGTGGCTTAGGCGCTAAAGAGGATGCTATGTCTGATAATCAAGTAAACAAGCCTTTAGCTCAGTTAAGAGGGGTTAGGGGAGAGGTGATTCGGTTACACGCCCCTAACGTGACGCTATCTCGCCCGGTACGTTTAATGCACCCTCGTTACCCCATTTATATCGCACCTAAAGAGGCGGGAGTATTTGTGGTGGGCGCAACTCAGATTGAGTCAGAGGACAGTCGAAAGCCGACTGTTAAATCAGCATTAGAGCTACTTTCTGCTTGTTTTAGTGTTCACAGGGGCTTTGCGGAAGCAGAGATACTAGCGATCGAATCCGGTTGTAGACCTGCTTACTGGGATAATGAACCAAAGATTAAGGTCTCAGGTAATATTGTCTCGGTTAATGGGTTATTTAGACATGGGTATTTATTAGCGCCGGTGATGGTTGAACAGTGCTTACATTTATTAAAAGGCACTGAAAAATCATCCGTGGTGACGAAAATAATGCCTCTCTTAATGGTCAAGGATGGCTAAAGATGACGCATTTTTTAATCGTATTGAATGTCTTTAGAGTAAAAGGAAATTAGACGTGATCTTCATCAATAACCAACCTTTTAAGATAGAGGATGGCATGACGGTTAAACAAGCACTGGATCTGTTTGGGGCCATTTTGCCTTATGCAGTCTTGCATAACGGGGATTTTTTACCCCAATCTAAACAGGCGGAGACTCTTCTGTCTAACAAGGATGTTTTGGAAGTAATTTCAGCCATTCAGGGAGGATAGATTTAAATGAATTCTAGTTTGAATATTTATGGAACACCGCTGACAAGTCGTCTGTTTATTGGCAGCGCCTTGTATGCCTCGCCCAAAATCATGCTTGATTCAATACAAGCTTCAGGTGCAGAGGTAGTGACGCTCTCATTGAGTCGTCAAAATCCAGAGGCCAATGGCGGCCAAGCTTTTTGGGATTATATTAAGTCCCTAGGGTTACATCTTCTGCCAAATACCGCTGGCTGCCACTCGGTTAAAGATGCTGTCAATATGGCTTTAATGAGTAGAGAGCTATTTGAAACCGACTGGATTAAGCTTGAGTTGGTAGGGGATGACTATAATTTACAGCCTGACCCTATCGCACTGGTTAAGGCGACAGAAACCCTGATTCATCAAGGGTTTAAAGTGCTTCCTTATTGCACAGATGACCTTGTTATTGCACGCCACCTGGTCGATTTAGGCTGTGAGGTATTGATGCCTTGGGGCGCTCCGATTGGCACCGGTAAGGGGATTTTAAACCCCTATGCACTTCAGGCTTTTAGAGACCGTTTTCCTGAAACCACCATCGTGGTTGATTCTGGTATTGGTCTACCTTCACATGCAACGCAAGCACTTGAGATGGGGGTAGATGCGGTGCTGTTAAATACTGCTGTGGCGAAGGCGAATAACCCCGTTTTAATGGCTCAATCTTTTGCAAAAGCGATAGAGGCGGGCAGAGGGGCGTATTTAGCAGGGCCAATGGCAGAGCGTAATACTGCGTCTCCCAGCACTCCAACGATTGATTCACCTTTTTGGCATCAGTCGTAACGGATCTCATTTTAAGGGCTTCTATTTTAAAGCGCATTAAATTGGCTAGACAAAAAAATCCCCTTAGGGCTGTTGCGCTAAGGGGATTTTTTGTGACGGGTGAAATGGCATAGGTTGATGCCTGTTTCCGTATGCTATTTCTCTTTATGTACCTGAATGAGTACCCCAAACAACGGGTGATCAATATAGTGAAGTTCCCCCGGCTTAATCTTGCGGGCTTCTTTTAGACTAAAGCGCCAGTGGCTAGGCAACTCAGCCAGTGGGGTTTGCTGGTTTTGAGCAAAGGCCTCTCTGACCTTAGTCGGAATACGCTTCTCCAGCTCTAAATCAATCTCAATGTGGGCAAAGCGCGTTTTATAAAGTCTAACGGTGCCTAAGAAAGTAGAGCCGCCTTTACGATCATTTTCAATGAGGACGGTCGGGGATTTTTTAGATTTATAAGCATTCTGTGACCAGGTCTGGTGAAACAATACTCGGTAGCTATTGCGCATTTTTTGTTCAACGGCATTCAGCTGATTGGTACGGCTTCTCATCCATAAAGGGGAGACGCCTTTTGAAGAGAGCGGGGTGCTCTTGTGAGTTGAGGGTAGCTCAACCTCTTCTGGCCAACGCTCTTCTGTCCAGCCTTTAAGGGCATAGTGTTCAAATACAATCACTTCTACTTTGTATTTAGGAACAGGCGTGCTTTCAGCCTTAACCAGAACTGGTAGTAATAGGCTTGCCATTATTAAGCTGCTGATCAGCAGGGCGTGTGGGGCGCTAAGAAGGCGATTGGCGAGTGTCTTCATTATGGGTAATATCCTTTTAGTTCTGACTGCGAATGCTGCGAATAATCAGGTCAATAGCCGAAATTCGCTGCGTCATTTCAGGCATTGTATCTAAAAATTTAAGTTCTGTTTGGCCTTTTAATTGATATTGCTTAGGCTGTGCTTGAATTAACTTAATGAGATTCATTGGGTCAATATCTGGTTGGTCATTAAATTGAATACGAATCATGTCGTCCGAAGCGTCCAGTTTGGTAATGCCGATGGGTTCTATTAATAGTTTAACCTGCGTGACCACTAATAAGTTTTTAACTTGGTCTGGCAGCAGGCCAAAGCGATCAATCATCTCTACTTCCAGCTCTCGTAGCGCACCCTTTGAAGCGGCGCTAGCGATGCGTTTATAGAAAATTAGACGCGTATGAACATCAGGCAGATAGCTCTCTGGAATAAGTGCAGGAACGCCCATGTCTACTTCTGAACCCGTATGCAGTGTGGTATTAAGAGAAGGCTGCTTGCCTGATTTTAACGACTGAACTGCACGCTCAAGTAAATCGCTGTATAGGCCAAACCCAATCTCTTGTATTTGACCCGATTGTCCATCTCCTAATAGCTCTCCTGCACCTCGAATCTCTAAATCGTGGCTCGCGAGCATAAAGCCTGCGCCCAGTGTATTGTGCTTCGTAATGGCGGTCAGTCGCTTACCAGCGTCCTTACTGATGGTCGATTTATGCCCTGTAAACAGGTAGGCGTAGGCACGGTGATGTGAGCGGCCGACACGACCTCTTAGCTGATGAAGCTGTGCCAATCCAAACTTATCTGCACGGTCTATCAGGATGGTATTGGCGGTAGGGATATCAATTCCTGTCTCGATAATGGTGGTACAGACTAAAATATTGAAGCGACGGTGATAAAAATCTTCCATGACAGACTCCAATTCACGCTCATTCATCTGACCATGCGCAAAGGTTACTTTGGCTTCAGGAATCAAGGCTTGAATGTCTTCGGCCATCTTCTCTATTTTACTGACTTGATTATAGAGGACGTACACCTGGCCGCCACGGCGAATCTCACGTAGAGAGGCCTCACGAACCACGTCCTCATTCCACTCTTGTACAAAGGTTTGAACCGCCAGACGTTTAGCAGGCGGCGAGGCGATAATAGAGAGGTCTCTTAAATCGTTCATTGCCATATTTAGGGTTCTGGGGATTGGTGTTGCTGTCATGTTGAGAATATCGACTTCGGTGCGTAGCTTTTTAAGCTGCTCTTTCTGGCGAACCCCAAAACGGTGCTCTTCATCCACCACAATTAAGCCAAGGGTTTTATAGACCACGTCTTTTTGAATCAATTTGTGTGTGCCGATGATGATATCGACCTTACCTGCTTTAAGGTCTTGCAGGATAAGCTTCTGCTCTTTGGTGGTTTGAAAGCGTGAGAGTACCTCTATTCGCATCGGCCAGTCTGAGAAGCGGTTTCTAAAGTTTTCGTGATGCTGGTGAGCAAGCAGGGTGGTGGGGACTAAAATAGCGACCTGTTTGCCATCATAGGCTGAGATAAAAGCGGCGCGCATGGCAACTTCAGTCTTACCAAAGCCGACATCTCCGCAAATAAGGCGATCCATCGGTTTGTCTGAGTACATATCCGCTTTAACGGCTTCAATGGCTTGCTGTTGATCTGGCGTCTCCTCGAATGGAAAGCCTGCCACAAAACGCTGATAAGCGTCCTCTGGGGTATTAAAGGCATAGCCCGGTCTAGCAGCTCTTTGGGCGTATATATCCAAAAGCTCGGCGGCCACATCGTGTACTTTTTCTGCGGCTTTACGTTTGGCTTTCTCCCAGCGATCACTGCCGAGTTTATGCAGGGGCGCCGTTTCAGGCGTGGCGCCCGTGTAGCGACTGATAAGGTGAAGCGAGGTCACGGGAACATACAGCTTGGCTTCACCTGCATATTCAACCATTAGAAACTCTTTGCCTTCGCCATGAATAACAAGGGTTTGTAGGCCTTGGTATCGACCGACACCATGATCAATATGCACAATAGGGCTGCCAATGTCTAGCTCAATGAGGTTGCTAATGGCGGTGTCAAAATCATTGTGTTTGCGCTTTCTGCGACGCTTCTGAATAACGGTTTTACCAAACACCTGAGATTCTGAAATAATACAGAAGTCCTCGGTATAGATAGATGATTCAAGTGGGCCAACGACAATGGTCTCATTCTTTTTGGCTGTCAGCGCATCCAGCCAGTCTTCGACAATCAATGGGGGGTGTTTATGCTTGGCAAGCAGCGTAATTAGGGTTTCCCTACGCCCTGTACTCTCTGCACAGAAAATGACGCGGCCTTGATAGTGATCAAGGAACGCATTCAGTTTGGCAAGCGGGTAGTCATTTTGGGACTCAATGGTTAAATCAGGCAGTGTTTTGGTCGGAAAACGATGGGTACATTTAGCCGAAGCTTCCGCCTCAAGGGTGATACGATGGTAGCCCTTGAGTGCTTTTAGAAAGTCTGATTTTTGAAGAATAATGTCATTGGGTTGCAGTAATGGGAAGTCAGGGTTATGTTGCCCAACTTGATAGCGCTCATCATACTCTTGCTGAATTTTATCAAGGTGCGCTTCTAAATTTCCAAACTCAAAAAAGTGTGTACTCTCTGGAAGATAGGCAAACAGGTCGGTCATTTGTTCATGGAAAAGTGGCAGATAATATTCTAGACCCCCAATCGCTTGGCCTTCCGAAACCGCTTGATAAAGCTGCGACTTATGCGCATTTTCGCCAAAGGCGAGTTTAAACCTTTGTCTAAAGGTATCAATACCTTGCTTGGTAAAGTTAAACTCTTTTGCAGGCAGAAGTTGGATTTTTTCAATCTGCTCGATTGAACGCTGATTCTCTGGGTCGAAGCTGCGGATGGTTTCAATTTCATCATCAAACAGGTCGATTCTAAAAGGTGTTTTACTACCCATTGGAAAGAGGTCAATGATAGACCCTCTGATGGCAAATTCGCCATGTTCCATCACTTGGCTGACTCGCTGATAACTGCTGGCTTCTAGCTTCTTTGTAAAGGGTTCTATCTCTAAGGTATCACCGCAACTCATCAAGAAGGTAAATTGCTGAATGTAGTCTAAGGGCACAATTTTTTGTATCAGAGTTGAGATAGGCAGAATTAAAATGCCCTGTTTAAGCTGTGGCAGTCGATACAGGGTTTTAAGACGCGTGGAGATGATATCCTGATGAGGGGAGAACTGGTCGTATGGCAAGGTCTCCCACTCGGGAAAGGCTAGGATATCGTTTCGTGTATGTGTTTGATCCTTTAGAAAAAACTGCAGGGTCTCTTGGAGCTGACTGGCTGCTTGACTGTCTTCGGTTAAGACAACGACCAGACCTGGTGCTTCTTTAAAGTGGTTGGCGATGGCCAAGGCACTTTCGGAGAAGTTAAGCGGGCTCCAATAGGATCGGTTACCTTTTAGGCTAATGGCATCGGTTGAGAGTGGGGTGGGCAGTTTTTTCATGTGCTTTTGTCATTCTTTATCATTTTGATAGCGCAATATTTTAAACTACTGACCTAGTAATAGGCACCTCAAATGGAATAATTAATTTTAAGTTAGGAACAGCGCAGTGCGCTTGCCGATAAATCAATAAGGGTTGAATAGAGTATGAATGGAAATTGGGCGTACAACTGGGTGCAGATTATGTCCCACAATAAAGTACCATTAATCGGTACGTGGGGCGTGTTGAGTATGGTCTGCATCTATGGCTTAAGCGCCCTAGATTTTACCGGTATGATGAGTTCAATGTTACTGCTCGGCATGGGGCTTGGGCTGATGAGCATTACCGTGAGTATTCTTCTAGACTCCGTTAAAACACTGTTTATTCAGCTATGGTTGAGTCTCTATGTACTGGCAATGACCTTTGGGGTCTTAGGTTGGCTAGGCGTTGCCTTAACGGAAAATACCGTATTAGGCTTGGTGGTATTGATGACGCTGATGACCAGCAATTTGGTGCATATCCTCAGTACCCTATTGCGTGGGATGGCGCGAGGCGGCTTTCAATACGATGCTGTCCCTGAGAGTATTCATCTTAACAATGGACCGATCTTGCTATCCAATTTAACTACGGCACTCGGTTTTATCTTTGTAGGTTGGTATGACGCACAGCTCATGGACTTAGCCATTGTGGTCTCGGTAGGAGTGACCATTAGTTATTTAACCACGTTGACTTGGCTGCCAATGTTGCTACTTAACTGGTTGCTAGAGTTTAGAGTGGGGAATGGTAAGGATCGCCATGGCTTTAGTTTTGTGGCTAAATGGCTGATTGCACACCCAGGGCTAAGGGCAATGCTGCTCTGGACAGCATTGATACTTTCAGCAGTGTTAACGTACTACAGCTGGATGAATATGGCAGACTTGGTTGAAGAGTTGATGTGGTTGGCGGGTTCTTTTATCGTGCTGTTTATTCTCTTTTGGAAGAGTATCAAGCTGGCGCTCATCAATGTCATTGTTAACTTACTGGCACTGCTACTGACTGTAAATGTATTCATACTGGTTCTAGGTTTGGACAGCATTAGCCTCTTACTGCTGATGATCCCATTAGGGTTAATTGTTGATGATGGCATTCACTTCTTCTCACGCTATCTTCGCGCTCAGCAGTCGCTCTTTTCAGAAACAGACTCCGCGGTACGCTTTGCAATGGCGAGTGTCGGGCGACCAATCTGGATTACCTCATGGGTATTATTAATTGGTTTAATGATGCTTTTATTGAGTGACAGTCAACTGGTTCAGCAGGCAAGTATCATCGCAATGGTTGCGTTGGTCATTGCCACAGCACTTATTCTGCTGATTGTACCAGCCGTGTTAATTGCCCTTAATCAGAAGAAAGCATAAGTTTGAGCCAACGATTATTATTAATATTTCTGATAAGCTATATGTAAATTTGATTATCTATTTGGGCGTAATTAGTTCATTATCTGCTCAATCTTTGAAACAGACCGTTCGAGTCTCGCCAAAGTAAAAATATAAGTACGTTCCCTTAAATCAGGGGGGCGTATAAGAAATAAAAAGAGAAGGAATAAGCATGGCAACAGTTGTTGTAGTAGGCGCAAGTACCGGTGGTTTACCAATGTCTTACGATATTCGTAAGCATTTGGATAAAGGACATACTGTAAAAGTAGTCAGTAACGTTGATGAGTTCAACTTTATTCCATCAAACCCATGGGTTGCAGTTGGTTGGCGTAAGCCAGAAGACATCTCTTTCAAGTTAGAGCCTTACCTAACGCGTAAAGGGATCGAATTCTATAACCAGACGTGTGTTGGCTTAAGCCCAACAGAGAATAAGATTACATTGGATGATGGTTCAGAGATGGACTATGACTATCTAATCTTGGCAACAGGTCCTTCTTTAGCCTTTGACGAGATTGAAGGGTTTGGCCCTAAGAGCCACGGTGGAAACACGGTTTCTGTCTGTTCTACGCCGCACTCTGTTGAAGCACATGAAGAGTGGGAAGCGTTCTGTAAAGATCCCGGTCCAATCATTGTTGGTGCGGTACAAGGTGCATCATGTTTCGGTCCTGCTTATGAGTTCGGAATGATTATGGAGACGGATTTACGTAAGCGTAAACTGCGTAGCCAGGTTCCGATGACATTTGTAACGGCAGAGCCTTACATTGGTCACCTAGGATTAGGTGGTGTTGGAGATTCTAAAGGATTGATGGAGTCTGAACTGCGTAACCGTCATATCAACTGGATTTGTAATGCTAAGGTCACCAAAATTGAAGCGGGTAAGATGTTCGTTGATGAACATAACAACCGTGGTGATGTTATTGATCAGCATGAGCTACCGTTTAAGTACTCAATGATGCTTCCTGCCTTTAAAGGCTCTAAGTTCTTGCAAGATATGATTGACCCTGATCCGGCTAAAATGGGCGGTGCAATGGTTAACCCTCGTGGTTTTGTTAAGGTTGATGGCTATAGCCGTAACCCAACGTATCATAATATCTACGCACTGGGTGTAGGGATTGCGATTCCACCGGTTGATACAACTTGCCCTGTTATGTGTGGTACACCAAAGACAGGTCTTATGATCGAGTCAATGGTGACGGCAATCTGTCATAACATTGAGCGTAACCTTGAAGGTAAAGAACCTGATGCAGAGCCTACTTGGAACACAGTTTGCCTTGCAGATATGGGAGATACGGGCGCGGCATTTGTTGCACTGCCACAGATTCCACCCCGTAACCTAACGTGGGCTAAGAAAGGTAAGTGGGTTCACTTAGCTAAAATTGCGTTTGAAAAGTATTTCATTCGTAACATGAAGGCGGGTAACTCTGAGCCTATCTACCAGAAGTACATTATGAAAATGCTAGGAATTACACGACTAAAGTCTGATAAATAGACCTAACCGTTTTCCTAGATAAAAACGCCCTAATTATGAAAATTAATTAGGGCGTTTTTTTTGCACTCCCGTCGAGACCCTCGTTTATAATAACGCTCGTTATGACACTCACATCTACGCTCTATTCATTAGATTTACTCGG
>JAADDM010000193.1 GCA_013153955.1 Gammaproteobacteria bacterium
AAGGCCATCACTTAATGAAAAATACTTTCATAAAGCGAGTTAAAGTTAGTCTGAAAAAACCATTGAATATGGACGTGCAATTGAATCAATGACTTTAGTTAAACTAAAGGCTCTTACCTCTTCAATAAAGCGCTGTCCTGTAAAGAAAACCTGTAATGTTGGCAGTGTCAGCACCCCATTTTGGGCGCAAATATCAGTGACTACATGGCAATCCACATAGACCATTTTCATTTTTGGATAAGCCTCTGAAACCAACTCAATCAGCTTAGGTTTAATACTGTGGCAGACATTACAATTTTTGCCCCCAAATAGGATAAGCAGTGCATCCTCTGACTGTTTTAATCCTTCTAACTCAGCTAATGTCTCAATATTTTGCATATTTACCCTACTATTCTACTCAAATTTATATTACGCTATTTATGCGCTTTCAGTAGCATACTGTGCGCTTACCAGTTGAACAAGTACAAAGGATAAATAAAGGAAAGTTAATATGAAAAAAAGCATTCTCGCCAGCACACTCATAACAGCTGTTTTAAGTATTGGGGTGTCAAATTCTGCATTTGCCAATAAACCTGCATGGGCAGGACAAGGCAAGCCAACAGCCGAACAAAAACAATCCCATCGTGATGAAATGCAATCAAAAAAAGCAAGTCAATCGCAGGAACAAAAGCGTGAATCTCATCAAGCTAAAATGAAGCACGCTCATGGCCAAACCCACTAAAAATAGAACGTAAGCCCCTCGATGCTCGCTTACGTTAAAACACAAGTGTGATCAATATTAATCACACTTGCATCACAAATTCGATAACCACGCAGCGCCTCTTACCCCGCTCGAATCTCCATATTTGGGTTTCAATAGAAGCGTATCTACTCTATCGCTAAAGACCCATTGCTGCCAGATCTGAGGTACTTCTTGATAGAGCCGATCAATGTTCGACAGACCTCCACCCAACACAATTACATCGGGATCAATGACATTAATCACACTCGCTAGCCCCTTTGCTAGCCAGACAACATAGTCATCCATCAACTCCGAGGCAATCGCCTCTCCCTGTTCAGACCGTGCAACAATCTCTTGTACCGTTGGCGATGACACGCTGCCCTGAATGCCTGCTCTGAGAGCATAGTGTCGCTCTAAGCCTGACCCCGATAGAAAGGTCTCATTGCAACCAGACAGCCCACAGTAACAATCCAGTTCAGTATATGCTGTTACGCATTCGGCCTCTGTGCTCTGTTCCGCAGAGAGCCATGGCAGAGGGTTATGCCCCCACTCTCCGCCAATCGCATTCACGCCATTGAGAATGGTGCCATTCACAACAACTCCCCCGCCACAGCCCGTTCCAATAATCACGCCAAAGACAACTTCTGAACCGACCGCTGCCCCATCTGTGGCTTCGGACAGTGTAAAACAGTTTGCATCATTGGCAATTTGAATAGGCCTCTGTAGCTGCTTAGAGAGATCTCCCTGTAAGTCTTCACCAATCAAACAGGTTGTATTGGCATTCTTAACTCGACCAGTCTTACGGGAGAGTGCCCCGGGTATGCCAATGCCAACAGTGCCTTTCAGTCCAAGAGCGAGTTCCGCATTAAGAATCAGCTGGACGATGGCTGAAACAATGGCTGAATAATTATCTTTTGGGGTGGCAATACGTTTACGGTAGACCTCAATATTCTGCTGCGCCGTATCAATCGCAATCAGCTCTATTTTGGTTCCCCCTAAATCAACGCCAAACCGAATATTCATCAAGCCGACCGCTCTGTCTTAGTTAAATACAGCGTAAAGTCATTCTCTAAATAGCCCTCAATCAGGACCACCTCATCGGCAAAAGATTGGCAAAACTCCAGCATTTCATCGGGATAAAAACTCTGTAAATCCGGTCTACTTTGGTGCCAAGCATAGCGTCTATCGAGCAAATTAAAGGCAATGCCAAACTTAGAAATCTGATACATTTTGCTAATCACTGACTTTGCATAATTGCCCTGCTCAGACAGCGTGCCTTCAATCTCAGTTTCCACTACCTCATTAAGTGCACCAGATAGCATGACAAAATCAAATTGGTTATCGGCATAGTCAAAATCAGCCAATTCACCCACTTGGATATTCAGATTTTTAGACAGAGCTAAGGCACCCGCCACCATATCAGGGGAGAGATCAATTCCTGTGTAATCTGGCGTTAAATCATGTCGCTGAAAATATCGGTAAAAATCAGCAAAACCACAGCCAACATCCAGCAAGCTCCACATCTCTTGCCCACCTACCTGAATGTAATCGGGTAAAAACTCAAGTAGCTTCTGAAAACGAAGCTCTTGTATCTCTTGATTGCTCCAAAAAAGTGCTTGGGGCTGATAGCCATAATTTTGAATAGAGACTTTATGCCGCGTCTGAATACGAAGGCGTTGTTTATCTGATAATTTACCGCTCATAATTAACCTTAAACCCTATAAAAATTAAACCTAATTTAACTCGAACTGGAGGTACTCTGTTCAGAAGTGATTTTAGGCTTAGGTTGATTCAGCGTTTTAAGCCAAGCAATCTCTTCATCACAAAAGCCTGCTTCTGCACGTGCCTCGTAGTTAAAAGGTCCGCGCAAATCGCCATAATAATAGTTCTCAACAATCTCTTGAAACGCATTAAAAGCATTCAGCCCTCGCGCTGCACAGAGATAACGAAACCACCGAGTACCGACTTCAACATGTCCAATTTCATCATGGAGCAGAATCTTTAAAATTTCGACTCCACGTTTATCCCCAATCGAGCGCAGCTTCTGAATCATAGGTGGTGTAACATCCAAGCCTCTGGCTTCTAACGTTCTAGGCACTAAAGCCATCCGAATCAAGGGGTCATGATCCGTCTCAAAGGTGGTCATCCACAATCCATCATGAGCCACCATATCACCGTACTCATAGCCCAGGTTATACAGATGCTCTCTAATCATCTGAAAGTGATACGACTCTTCACCAGCAACGCCTAACCAATCAAGATAGTATTTTTCTGGCATCTCCTGAAAACGGTAAATCGCATCAAGCGCTAAATTAATGGCATTAAACTCAATATGTGCAATCGAGTGCATTAAAGCGGCATGACCCTCTGGAGAGCCTAACCGTCTTCTCGGCAATGCTTTGGGCGAGACCAACTCTGGTGTTTGAGGGCGACCTGGATCAGGAATGCGCTCAATAGACGCTGTCGGTGATAAATCAAACACTTGCTCACCCGCATAGCTTTGAATATTGGACAGCATGCTTAACTTCTTATCTATATCCGAAGTCATTAAACACTCATAAACGGCTTGAAATAAATTCACGTGCTTTAATCCCTAAAAGTTGCATTCATTTTAATGTAATACATTTGTTAAAAGAGGGTCTGTCATTTGGCCCTGAATAGAAAAAGAGCCTGTTATTTAAAGCTATTTAACCATGCTTTGAGATTTACGAAACTTTAAAACAAAAAAAGCCGGTCAAAGACCGGCTTTTTTAAACATCATACACGCGTTAAATTAACGGTAGTATGTTGCCTGAAGGTAACGAACACCTTTAAACTGCTTTGCATCAATTGAATCAAACAACTTTGACCAAGCAGCACGATCTTCTGGAGTCATTACTGAAGAAGGGTTAACGCCTTTAGTCTTGTCGCCATATTTAGCTTCAATTTTAGTTAGCTCAGCCATGCAAGTTGCAACGTCTGTCTTTTGCTCAAAAGCTTCTGCCGCTTCTGAACCTGATTTTACTGCAGATGCGATCACGTTCTCACCATCAGCAACACACTGATCATAAGTTGTTTCAGCAGCTTGAACATTGATTGACATCGCTGCAACTGCAGAAATAAGCAACGCTTTAAGTGTTAAGTTTTTCATTTTTAAATAAACTCCGAAGTTTTAAATTTTGTCTTTAACTAGGCAATTCTGACCTTTTTCAATCTAAATTGCAAGCCCATTATGTTAGAAAATAATGAAATGCTTATAAACTTTTTTTATCAATCAATTCAGCAAGTCCTTACTACGCTCTGAAACCCTTTGATATCGTACTATATGACCATGTCAGCAGCAGTATAACAATGGCTAAATAGCCCAGCTGATAAGCACCATGAATGCTCATAAACAGTCCAAAATCAGCAGATTCACGTGTTAGGCCAAGTGGATAGGCGGACTTAATCACAGCCATCCAGGGCGAGATAAAGAACTTAAGTACTAATAGAATCCCTAAAGCAATCCATAATGACTTTACCGACAAAGCCTGTCCCTTAAACAACTTGAACAAACAGATTCCTGACAAGCCCAACACAAGTACTGTACTACTCAAAGCGAACAATGTGCCTGCAATATCACCCGCCTGCTTCGCTGGTAAAGCCGAGAATAACACAGGGGCGACCAAATAACCAACCACCAGTAAAACGGTTGCCATCATCAACACAAGTGCTGAAAAGAAGCTGTCTTGCACACGCTTAGAGATTTTATTCAACTCACATTTTCCTCTTACTTTTAGACAAAAATGCCTACACGAGGTAGGCATTCAAATAGAACAACTTGGTGATACAGACTAGATATAACAAGTTAGCACGCTGTTATAGGTATTGAACCTTAATGACTTCATACTCTATATTGCCACCCGGCGCCGCCACAACCACTTCGTCCTCTGCTTCCTTACCAATCAATGCCCTTGCAATCGGAGAGTTCACTGATATTTTATTCAGCTTAACATCTGCTTCATCATGCCCTACAATTTTGTAGGTCACCTCTTCATCTGTCTCTAAATTTAACAGCGTAACCGTTGTACCGAAGATAATACGCCCTGTTTGAGGTATTTTCGTCACATCAATCACTTCAGCAAGGCTTAGAACAGCCTCAATTTGTTGAATTCGGCCTTCAATCAACCCCTGATCTTCACGCGCAGCATGATACTCGGCATTCTCTTTCAAATCGCCATGATCACGTGCAATCGCAATGGCTTCTGTCACAGCTGGACGATCAACTTTCTTTAGCTTATTCAGCTCTTCTTGAAGGGCATCAGAGCCCTCTTTTGTCATAGGATGCTTTTGCATGTCCCATTCCTCATATTATTTTTTTGTAAATTTTACATAGCAAAACGCCAAAGCCTTACATCAAGGCTCTGGCGCTTAATGTGCAGTTTACTTAGTGTAAGTCTTGTAAACGTGTAACAGGCTGATCATCAAGATAATCCATCGCTGCTACGGTTGCAAAAGCACCCGCAATCGTTGTTGTATAGCACGTTTTGTGCATCAACGCTTCACGACGAATACTTGAAGAGTCCTGAATACTGCCCGATCCATCAGAGGTATTTACAATCAAAGCAATCTCCTCATTCACAATAGAATCTACAATATTTGGACGACCCTCAGTCACCTTGTTCACAATTTCACACGCCACACCCGCTTCTGTTAATGAAGCCGCTGTGCCACGTGTCGCAACAATCGTAAAGTCTCTGGCGATTAACTGCTTCGCTAAATCAACGACCTGTACGCGATCTGCTTTACGCACACTTAGGAAAACGGTTCCTGAGCGTGGTAACACTGTACCTGCTGCTAGCTGTGCCTTAGAGTAAGCTTGGGCAAAGTTTTCACCAATCCCCATAACCTCACCCGTAGACTTCATCTCTGGCCCAAGAATAGGATCAACTCCCAAGAATTTAATAAATGGGAAGACCGCTTCTTTAACCGAGTAGAACGTTGGCGTCACTTCAGTAGTAAAGCCTTGATCTTTAAGCTTTTGACCGACCATACAACGTGCTGCAATCATTGCAAGCGGGTGACCAATCGCTTTAGAAACAAACGGTACAGTACGAGAGGCACGAGGGTTAACCTCTAACACATAAATGTCATTACCTTTCACTGCAAACTGCGTATTCATTAGACCAACAACGCCTAAAGCCATTGCCATCTTCTCAACTTGAACACGAATACGATCCTGTATCTCAGCAGAGATGCTATAAGGAGGCAGTGAACAAGCTGAATCACCAGAGTGAATACCAGCCTGCTCAATGTGCTCCATAATTCCACCAATCACAACCTGCTCACCATCGCAAATGGCGTCAACATCTAGCTCAACCGCATCATCTAAGAAACGATCTAACAGTACTGGAGATTCATTTGAAACATCAATCGCTGCCTGCATATAACGAACTAGGTGCTCTTCGTCATACACAATCTCCATACCACGCCCACCTAATACATAAGAGGGACGAACCACAAGCGGGTAACCAATTTCTTTTGCTAAAACAGGTGCTTCTTCCGCACAACTTGCTGTTCTGTTAGGTGGCTGAAGTAGGTCGTTATCATTCAGAATTTTCTGAAAACGCTCACGATCTTCAGCTAAATCAATCGACTCAGGAGATGTTCCGATAATAGGAACACCTGCCGCTTCTAAATCTTCTGCTAATTTAAGCGGTGTTTGACCACCGTACTGAACAATAACGCCTTTAGGCTGCTCAACTTCAACAATCTCAAGTACATCTTCAAGTGTTAATGGCTCAAAATACAGTCGATCAGAGGTGTCATAGTCCGTTGAAACCGTTTCAGGGTTACAGTTAACCATAATGGTCTCGTAACCATCTTCACGCATCGCCATGGCAGCGTGAACACAGCAGTAATCAAACTCGATTCCCTGACCAATACGGTTAGGCCCACCACCTAGAATCATAATTTTGTCTCTGTTCGATGGGTTCGCTTCACACTCTTCATCATACGTTGAGTACAAGTAAGCGGTTGATGTTTCAAACTCTGCCGCACAGGTATCTACGCGCTTAAAGACTGGACGAATATTTAACGTATGACGGAACTTACGGACAAATGCTGCATCCGTATTTAATAGCTTAGCCAAACGGTTATCAGAGAAGCCTTTACGCTTTAGGTTACGAAGATACTTTTCATCTAATGCATCTAAACCACGTTGCTTAACGTCATCTTCTGTATTAATCAAATCTTGAATCTGTGACAAGAACCACGGATCAATCTTACAGCTGTCAAAAACTTGCTCTAATGTCCAGCCAGCACGGAAGGCATCGGCAACATACCAAAGGCGCTCAGCCCCTGGGTTACGAAGCTCCTGACGTAACTTATCTTTGATGTCTTTTTCATCCATTGTGGCCAATGGCATAATTTCATCAAAACCAGTTTTATCTGTTTCAAGTCCACGAAGGGCTTTTTGAATAGATTCTTGGAAGTTACGACCCATTGCCATGACTTCACCAACCGACTTCATCTGAGTCGATAGACGCTCTTGCGCCTGTGGAAACTTTTCAAATGTGAAACGAGGTACTTTTGTCACGACGTAATCAATAGTTGGCTCAAACGAAGCCGGAGTTGCCCCGTCTGTAATGTCGTTAGACAACTCATCTAACGTATAGCCCACTGCTAACTTAGCCGCAATTTTTGCAATCGGGAAGCCGGTTGCTTTAGACGCTAGCGCAGATGAACGTGATACACGTGGATTCATCTCAATGATGATCATTCGGCCTGTTTCAGGCTGAATTGAGAACTGCACGTTAGAGCCCCCCGTTTCAACCCCAATCTCACGCAGCACTTCCAAAGAAGCATTACGCATAATTTGATACTCTTTATCCGTCAGGGTCTGTGCAGGCGCAACCGTAATGGAATCCCCTGTGTGCACACCCATTGGATCTAGGTTTTCGATAGAGCAAACGATGATACAGTTATCATTTTTGTCTCGAACCACTTCCATCTCATACTCTTTCCACCCTTCGATTGACTCTTCAATCAAAAGCTCACTGGTAGGAGACATGTTAAGTCCAAACTTACAAATTTGCTCAAACTCATCTTTGTTGTATGCAATTCCGCCCCCTGACCCACCTAGGGTAAAGGAGGGACGAATGACCGTAGGGAAACCAACGGTTGCTTGAATCGCCCAAGCTTCTTCCATGTCATGTGCCACATCAGACTTAGGCATATCTAAGCCAATTTTAGTCATGGCTTGACGGAAACGATCACGGTTCTCGGCTTTATCAATCGCATCGGCATTCGCACCGATTAACTCAACATTGTATTTCTCTAAAACCCCTTTTGCATCTAGGTCAAGAGCACAGTTAAGCGCCGTCTGGCCTCCCATTGTCGGCAGAATCGCATCAGGGCGTTCTTTCGCAATGATGGTCTCTACTGTCTGCCACTCAATGGGTTCAATGTAGGTCGCATCCGCCATATCTGGGTCAGTCATGATGGTTGCTGGGTTAGAGTTGACTAAGATTACACGATAACCTTCTTCTTTAAGCGCTTTACAGGCTTGAACTCCAGAGTAATCGAATTCGCATGCTTGACCGATAATAATAGGGCCAGCACCAATAATCATAATACTTTTTATATCACTTCTTTTTGGCATTCTATTTCCTACTGTCCGTTACGCGTTTTTTGCGTTTTTAATATTATCGATAAACAGGTCAAACAAAGGCGCAACATCATGCGGCCCCGGGCTCGCTTCAGGGTGACCCTGGAAGCTGAAAGCTGACTTGTCTGTACGTGAGATGCCCTGAAGAGAACCATCAAACAACGATTTATGCGTTGCTGTTAGGGTATCAGGTAGGCTGTCGCCATCCACTGCAAAACCGTGGTTCTGTGAGGTAATCATCACTTTTTTAGAGTTTAAATCTTGAACGGGGTGGTTTGCACCGTGGTGACCAAACTTCATCTTCACGGTTTTTGCACCACTCGCTAAAGCAAGTAACTGGTGTCCTAAGCAAATACCAAAAACAGGGATGTCTGCTTCTAATACTTCTTGAATCGCTTTAATCGCATAATCACATGGCTCTGGATCACCTGGACCATTTGATAGGAAGATGCCATCTGGATTCATGGCAAGCACGTCTGCAGCAGGTGTTTTTGCCGGAACTACGGTTAACTTACAGCCACGGTCTGCAATCATGCGCAGGATGTTGCGCTTAACACCGTAGTCATAAGCGACAACATGATAACCATCGTTATCAGAACAGTCAGTATGACCTTCACCTAGTTTCCAAGAACCTTCTGTCCAAACATAGGTTTCTGCCGTTGTGACTTCTTGCGCTAAATCGAGTCCTTTCAAACCGCTAAACGATTTTGCTTTCGCAACCGCTGCATCAGCATCAATATTTTCACCTGCAACAATCACACCTGATTGAGCACCTTTACTACGTAATAAACGCGTTAGCTTACGGGTATCAATATCGGCAATGGCAACAATACCCTGCTCTTTTAAATAATCGGGCAGCGTTTTTTCAGCACGAAAGTTACTCATTAGCACAGGGCAGTCTTTAATCACTAACCCTTGCGCCATAATACGAGGAGACTCTTCGTCTTCTGCATTGACCCCAACGTTTCCAATATGTGGATAGGTCAGTGTCACGATCTGTTTAAAATACGAAGGATCTGTCAAGATCTCTTGGTAACCTGTTAAAGAAGTGTTAAAAACGACTTCACCAGTCGTTTCTCCTTCCGCACCTAATGAAACGCCCCAAAAAAGGGTTCCATCTTCTAAAGCCAGCAAAGCTTGTGTCATTTGATTCATCCATTCAACGTGTAGACTTAAAACCGGTGTTTCAGCGGACGCATACAAAAAAACGGAGCCAGCCCCCAGTTAAGGGCTCACTCCGTTTTTGTTATGTGCTAAATGACTTTAGTCATCTCCGCCAAATACTCCGTAACGGCACTTTCGTGCCTATTTTAATAGCAATAATTCATTACGCGAATTGTACTCGTTTAACGACTTTTTGTCTAGTTGAATTGGTGCTTTTTTGTATGTTTTATTGGTTAAAAATACTCTTATGCATTCGTTTAAATATAACCAGGCCTGGTTATATTTGAAGACGCTGTATATCCTGTAAGCAGGACTACCCAATAAATACAGAACCGAGAGAGAACTGAAACGGAGCAGTATATTGATATTGAGCTATCGAATGCGCTTTGCAGTAAAGTAAGTTTTTTTCCAGTAGGGATTTCTTAAATCTGAAATGGTAATGCCCTTGCTGGATGAGGCATGCATAAATTTAGATTGGCCCAAATAGATGCCATTATGCAGGGTATTTCGTCCCGTCTTAAAAAAGACTACATCCCCTACTTTTAGGCTGGATTTTGAAACCTTACGACCCACCTTTATTTGTGTCCGAGTTGTTCTGGGCATGGCATAGCCTAACTTCCCTCTAAAAGTATTCTGAACGTAGGCCGAGCAATCAACCCCTTTTAGACTTGACCCACCATAGCGATAAGGCGTTCCCTTCCACATCCTATATTGCGACATAAGCTTCGCTTTCACACGCTTGCTATCAGAAAGATTTACACTTTTAGCCAACTTGGTGACGCTCTGTGAACTGCCAGAACCATATTTAGGTGCTGAACACCCCTGCAACACCATCAGTAACAGGGTTAACATAATACTTAGACTTTTCAACTTTATCCCTTTACATCATGCAAATTAATACACCATTTAATATTGCAACATCCGCTTGCCATGTATACGCGTGTTGACCGATTGAAAGCCTAAAAACAGCCCTTCAAAAGTTACGTAAAGTTACCCTAGTTTAGAACTTAATACAATCTTACTGTTACTCTCCCTTCTCCCTATAGACGAAGCTATCAATAAAACCTTGAGGTGTACTCCCTTATTATTAAGTGAATAGTGATAGAAGTTTCGTTAGAATCAGTAGACACACTTTTCCTACACATGAACCCATCAGAGTCTATATGCCCTCTCAAAACAGTACGTTATATTATATTCACGACCCCATGTGTAGTTGGTGCTGGGCGTTTCACCCTAACTGGCAGGCACTGAAACAGAGCCTACTTGAGAGACACTCGGGCAGGCTAACCATAGCGTACTCTTTAGGCAGCCTTGCTGCTGACAGCCAAGATCCAATGCCTGAAGCGATGCAAAAAACCCTACAAGCTATTTGGAAAAATATTCAACGCAAAGTCCCCAATACAGAATTTAACTTTGATTTCTGGACAAATTGCCAGCCAAGGCGCTTCACCTATCCTGCCTGCAGAGCGGTTATCGCTGCCAGCCAACAAGGTTTAGAGCTTGAAAGCCCAATGATTTTGGCTATTCAAACAGCCTACTACCTTCACGCTAAAAACCCGTCTAACGAGGCTGAACTGATTGAAATAGCAGCACAACTGCCCCTTGATATCGCGCAGTTTAAACAGGATCTAAACACACCTAAATGCCAACAAATTTTAGAAGAGAATAGGCAACTTAACCAGCGCCTTCAAGCCAACAGTTTTCCAAGCCTGGTACTTGTCCATAAAAACCAAGTACACCCTATCTCTATTGCTTATCTTAAACATCACCGTATGCTTACGACCATCTCGGCTATTTTAGCCACCTAATATAGATCGTTAGACTAAACAACCAGGTCTGGTTGTTTGCCACAAAAGTGGTTTATCGCATTTGAATACTTAAGAAACCCTTACCCTTTAAACGCCTCTGAAAGAATTTTGAATAAACCCTGTCTTATTAGCATCCCACTAAACAATAAGGAAACACCATGCGCCCCACTCGTCACCGTCTTTCAACTTGGCTACTTGCCTTGTTTCTGCCCCTCTCGTTAAGCTTACAAAGCTGTGCAAAAGAACCCGACATGCCTAGTCAAACAGACTCGGTGAAGACTGACATACACACAGAGTCAATTGTTTTGGGTATGGGATGTTTCTGGGGTGCTGAAAAACGCCTCTCTGAAGTCAATGGCGTTGTCGATGTTGAGAGTGGCTATGCGGGAGGGGATAATAAAACCGCTGGCTATAAAGAGGTACTCGGCCTGGAGAGAGCCATCCAAATGGGGCGTTCAACTGAGCGTAACCATTCAGAGGTAATTAAAGTCACCTACAACCCTGCTTTGGTCAGCCTAGAAACTTTATTAATCACCTTCTGGGAGAGCCACAACCCAACTCAAGGCGATAGACAAGGCAATGATATTGGCACAAATTACCGCAGTGCCATCTACTATCAATCCGAAGATGAACGTCTCATCGCCAATAAAACAAAAACGATTTATCAACCCGCTTTAACGGCAGCAGGACTGCCCAACATTACCACCGAAATTGCCCTACTTAAAAACTACATCACCGCCGAGGCCTACCATCAGGACTATCTTAAGAAGAATCCAAATGGCTATTGTGGCTTAGGTGGAACAGGCGTAGCCTACCCTGGATCTGATACCGTTCAACACCCAAGACTGAATGCAGAAGACCTAGACTACGATCGTCAACTAATTGTTTTTGAAGCGGAAACCTGTCCATTTTGTGATAAGTTTAAAGCAGATATACTGCATTTTTGGAAAGCCTCTACCCCTATTGTCGCAACCCTAAACCCACAAGCACCCAAAGGCTGGACACTTAAAAAAGCCTTGTTTGCCACTCCAACCATTGTCCTATTTGAAAAGGGAAAGGAGGTCTCTCGCTACACAGGCTATAACGGCGATAGCCCACGCTTTTGGAAATGGCTAGGCTTTAGACTGCTTACCGAACAACAGCGTAACATCGCCTTTGAACAAGGCACTGAACGCGCCTTCACAGGCTCCCATTTAGATGAGACCCGACCGGGCTATTTTACCGACCCCATTACAGGTGAAAACCTATTCAGAAGTGATACCAAGTTTAAAAGTGGCACAGGCTGGCCAAGCTTTTTTAACCCTGTCGAAGGGGCTATTACCGAGCATTCAGATATTACTTTTGGCATGGAGCGAGTTGAAGTAAGAAGCACTAGCTCAGGCATCCATTTAGGCCATGTATTCAATGATGGGCCAGCTCCCTCTTTTAAACGTTACTGCATTAACGGCAATGTACTCAACTTTGTACCCGATAAAGTCAATGATTAAACATAGGTTAAACACACGCATCATTACATTAAACATCGCCTAGCTAAGTCATCATTAGGTAAATTTAACTTAAAACACCCCCTGTGTTTAGATACAAAAAAGGCGCTCATTTAATAATAAATGAGCGCCTTTTTTTGTAATCTAGCCCCGTCCTAGAATAGGTTAACACATGATCGCTGTCGTCTTAGTCCACCACACTCCCTAAGGCGAAACCACAACAACCACCTTTTCACTGGTATGCGGTATTTTCCATGCCCCTGTTTTGATGGTTTTTAAGGAAAACACCAAAGTAGCCGGTTCCGAAACATGAGGTGCTGTAAATTTAAGTTCAACACTTTTGGGGCTCTCAATCTCAACCCTAACCCCTGATTTCTGTACCCAAGTATACCGACTGGCTTTAAACTGCGTGGTGTAAGCATAGGTTTCACCGCTATTAAGCGTTGCCGAGACTTCCGGAACAGGAATAGGCTTGCCAGCACACCCTGATAAGCTAATCCCCCCGATAAAAACAAATAAAAAGCCCAAACCTATCACACTCTGTTGAATCTGTTTATGCATTCAATCCTCTCATACTGTTTTAAAAATCACATCCATTTTGCAGTCAACTCAAGCCGTCAGCGTACTGTGACTAAAAGTCCTTTAAACGAATTTTACGGGGAGACTTTAAAATTACTTCTGGAACGATGACCTTAGCAGGTTTCGCCCCCGCTGACTGAGACACCGCCGAATCTTCAGAAGCGACCTCATTTGTCACAATGGTAACATCCTTAGACACGGGCTGTTTTATGGGCGTCTTATCCTTCTTTTGTGAAGATTTTTCTGCCACTGTTTTCGATGCTTTTTTAGTCACTTTCTTAGATGTTTTTTTCGATGGCTTCACAGCGTCTGTTTGCTTACACTTTTTTGATTTATCAGCTGCTTTAGCGGCTTGCTTCTTAGAAACTATTTTTGCTTTCTTAGATACCTTAGCCTTTTTTTGACTCACCTTTTTGCCTGATTTTTTATCTGATTTTTCAGGTAATTTCTTATCCGTTTTCTTATCCGTTTTTTTATCGGACTCTAAGGCTTTCAATGCTTTCTTTGCCGCTTTCTTCGACAACTTTTTGGCCATTTTTTTCGCTTCGCTCTTATCCAGCTTGCTTGCCTGCTTTGCAGCCTCTATTTTCATAGATTTTTTAGCCGCTTTTTTGTCTGCTTTTTTGGCAGATTTATCTAGGACTTTGCTGTCCACTTTATTGGCACTTTTTTTAAGCGCATCCGGTCGTTTATGGCTTTTTTTAGCTTCATCTCTAGAAGCTTTTTTAGCAGCAGACTTGGCTGCTTTTTTAGAGCCCGGCTTAGCCTCAGCCCCGTTTTTTTTAGCTTCTTCTTTTAAAAATTGAGCACGTTTTTTAGCTATTTTATCGGCACTTTTTTTAGACATTTTCACAACAAACCCAGAGCTTTCTATTGGGTGCTTATTTCCATCCTGTTTTGTGGATTGCTTACGCTTATCTAATTTAACCAGGCCTGATAGTTTAGGTTTCTTAGCCTGTTTTGCTGTCTGTTTAGCGACTTTACCTGACTTAGTAACACGCTCTTTACTTGCCTTACTCATTGACTGACCTCTCCTAAAACAACTGACTTAACAAAGGTGCGCAATCCTAGTACTCAACTCAAATACTAAGCCTACTCAGAAGCGTGATTAGTATTTTTTGTGTACAGGACACCTTGGTTACAGATTAAATTTAAAACGTACTTTAGCTTACATTATTCCACTTAAAAACTTAACCCATTTAATGCTCTTTACTCACTAAAATAGGGCTTACAAACAAAAAAAGTGTATACACCAGAGTGAATACACTTTCTTAGATAGAGCGGGGTTAAAGCTTAGTTTAGCGCAGGTTTAAGACATCTTGCATATCAAACAAGCCGCGCTCTCTATCAGCTAACCAACGGCAAGAACGTGCCGCGCCATTCGCAAATGTCATGCGACTGGAGGCCTTGTGCGTAATTTCCACGCGCTCCCCCTCTGTGGCAAATAATACCGTATGATCACCGACAATATCGCCTGCACGAATCGTTGCAAAACCAATCGTATTCGGGTCACGTGCGCCAGTAATACCCTCTCGACCATAAACCGCACAGGTTTTAAGATCTCGCCCAAGGGTTTCGGCAACTACCTCCCCCATTCTAAGCGCTGTACCAGAAGGCGCATCGACCTTATGGCGGTGATGACCTTCTGTTATCTCAATGTCATAGCCTTCATTAAGCACTTCAGCCGCTTGCTTGAGTAGCTTTAAACAGAGGTTTACGCCCACACTGTAGTTAGCGGCAAAGATAACGGCGATATGCTCTGCTGCTTTGTCAATTTCGGCCAAACCCGCTTCATCAAATCCGGTTGTGCCAATCACAATTTTTTTATGATGCGCAACACAGACTACCAAGTTATGAACGGTTGTTTCAGGGGTTGTAAAATCGATTAAAACATCAAAATCATCCACAACGGACTCGATCGACCCAACGATATTCACGCCCAGCTTGCCGATGCCCGCCAGTTCGCCTGCATCAGCACCAATCAAAGAGCTATCGGGGCGTTCAATCGCAGCAGAAACGGTAATCCCCTCTGCTTGATTAACGGCATCAATTAAGTTTCTACCCATGCGCCCTGATGCGCCAATAATTGCAACTCTCATCTTTAGATCCTTTTACTCAAGTCTATCTATTTACTGTATTTGGGCGATAATTAGTTCCAAGGTCCATCATCTTTGTTTGATTTCTCATCTGCTTTTTTAGCGGACTTTTTATCATCATCCAAACTAAAGAAAGATTTAACTGAATCAAAGAAACCGTGTGCTTTAGGGCTATGTTGTTTATGGTGTTTGCCTTTTAAGCTCGCTTCAAACTCTTCTAGCAACTCTTTCTGACGTGCCGTAAGCTTAACCGGTGTTTCAATATGAACTTCAACAATCATATCGCCTACACGGGATGAACGTACTGACTTAACGCCTTTTCCAGTTAATTTAAATCGCTGACCAGACTGCGTACCTGCTGGGATTTTTAGAGAAGCTTTCCCCCCTAAAGTAGGCACATCAACATCGCCTCCTAGCGCGGCATTGGCGAAACTGATTGGCAGATCACAGTATAGCGTGTTGCCATCTCGTTCAAAAATCTCGTGCTTTTTAACTTCCATACGAACGTAAAGATCGCCACGTGGAGCGCCCGGTTCGCCCGCTTCCCCTTCGCCTTGAAGACGAATGCGGTCGCCGGTATCTACACCAGCTGGAATTTTGACAGTGAGTGTTTTATGACCATGTGTATAGCCTTCGCCATGACATGATTTACACGGATTTTTAATCAACTGGCCGGTACCATGACAACTTGGGCAGGCGCGATTAACCGCAAAGAACCCTTGTTGCATGCGTACTTGGCCTGCTCCGTGACACGTTCCACAGGTTTCAACATCGCTTCCGGGCTCTGCACCAGTACCTTCACAAGTATCACAAAGGTCTTTAGTCGGGACACGAATATCAACCGATGTGCCTGACACGGCCTCCTCTAAAGTTAAACTTAGCTCGTACTGCTTATCCTGCCCCGGCTGTGGTCCACGTTGCCCACCAAAGCCGCCGCCGAACATATCACCAAAGATATCTCCGAAGCCGCCTTCAAATCCACCGCCAAAGCCACCCCCACCATGACCGCCTTCTAGTCCTGCATGACCAAACTGATCATAGGTTGCACGCTTTTGTGAGTCAGACAAAATCTCATAGGCTTCTGATGCCTCTTTGAATTTGTCTTCAGCACTTTTATCGCCAGGATTTCTGTCAGGATGAAACTTCATGGCCATTTTACGGTAGGCTTTTTTAATTTCACCCGTAGAGGCTGTTTTAGAAACAGCTAGGATTTCGTAGTAACAAATTTTGCTCATCGATCTCTCGTTTTACGCCCTTATACAGACGTGTTTAATTTCTATTTAAAATCCCTCTCAACTTTAAGACCACCAAGATTTTTTGATTACTTAAAGCAATGGTGGTTTGAAATTAAGAACGGTTTTAGATAAAAACAGATTAAATTAATTTAACTAAAAATGCACGAAGCCTTAGAAACCTAAGAACTTCGTGCATCTAGTTATCCAAAAAAACAATTTATGGGTTTGTTTATTTGAGCGGTATTAGCTATCTATATCGAATGACTAAATACCTCTCAAACTCACGCACGCAATAGATTATTTTTTAGCGTCGTCTACTTCTTCAAACTCTGCATCAACGATGTCATCGTCCGCTGTGTTTTCAGCACCTTGTTGCTGTGCATCTTCACCACCGGCCGCTTGCTTTGCTTGCGCTTTTTGAGCAATCGACTGGCTCGCTTCAGCTAGCTTAGCAACCGAGTCTTCAATCGCCGCTTTGTCGTCGCCTTTGATGGCTTCTTCAACCGCTTTGATTGCGGTTTCAATCGCTTCTTTTTCAGCCGCATCAACAGTATCACCAGCATCTTTAACCATCTTGTTTGTGCCGTGAATCATCGCATCCGCTTGGTTGCGTGCTTCAACAAGCTCTTTCAATTTAGCATCTTCTTCAGCGTGCGCTTCAGCATCTTTAACCATCGCTTCGACTTCTTCCTCAGAAAGACCAGAAGAGGCTTGGATCGTGATGTGTTGCTCTTTACCTGTCGCTTTATCTTTTGCAGATACGTTTAGGATTCCGTTGGCATCAATATCAAACGTCACTTCAATCTGAGGTGTTCCACGTTGTGCAGGTGCAATTTCATCCAGGTTAAACTGTCCTAAAGACTTGTTAGCCGAGGCCAGTTCACGTTCGCCCTGAACAACATGAATGGTTACTGCAGATTGATTATCTTCTGCTGTTGAGAACACTTGAGACTTACGAGTAGGAATCGTTGTGTTTTTCTCAATCAGCTTAGACATAACGCCCCCCATTGTCTCAATTCCTAGAGAAAGAGGGGTTACATCTAATAGTAGTACATCGTTTACATCACCAGACAGTACGCCACCCTGAATCGCTGCACCCATGGCAACCGCTTCATCTGGGTTAACATCCTTACGAGGCTCTTTACCGAAGAACTCTTTAACCGCTGCTTGAACCATTGGTACACGAGTTGATCCACCGACCAAAATAACATCGTTAATTTCAGACGCGGATAAACCAGCATCTTTAAGTGCTATTTTACATGGCTCGATAGAACGCTTAACTAGGTCTTCAATCAAAGACTCAAATTTAGCGCGCGTAATTTTCATGTTAAGGTGCTTAGGCCCTGTTGCATCAGCGGTTACGTAAGGCAAGTTAATGTCTGTTTGCTCACGAGATGACAGTTCAATCTTCGCTTTCTCTGCTGCTTCACGTACACGTTGAAGTGCAAGCGGATCTAACTTAATGTCAACATTCTGATCTTTCTTGAATTCTTCAGCGATGTACTCAACTAATACGTTATCGAAATCCTCTCCTCCTAGGAAAGTGTCTCCGTTAGTTGACAGTACCTCTACCTGCTTCTCACCATCTAGGTTTGCCACTTCGATGATTGATACATCAAATGTCCCGCCGCCTAAATCGAATACTGCAATAGTGCTGTCGTCTGAAACCTTATCCATTCCATAAGCCAGTGCTGCTGCAGTTGGCTCGTTGATAATACGCTTAACTTCTAGACCGGCAATTTTACCGGCGTCTTTCGTTGCCTGACGCTGTGCATCGTTGAAATAAGCTGGAACAGTTACAACCGCTTCAGTCACTTCATGTCCTAGATAATCTTCAGCAGTCTGCTTCATTTTAATCAATGTTTTTGCAGACACTTCTTGTGGTGAAAGCTTCTTGCCATCTACTTCAACCCATGCATCACCATTGTCGGCAGCAACGATTGAGTAAGGCACCATGTCCTTATCTTTCGCAACCACTTTGTCATCTGCACGACGACCAATCAAACGCTTAATAGCGAACAGAGTGTTCTTTGGGTTAGTCACTGCTTGACGCTTTGCAGAATCTCCAACTAACACCTCACCTTCTGGTGTATAAGCAACGATTGATGGGGTTGTACGTGCGCCTTCTGCGTTTGGAATTACCTTAACTTCCTTGCCTTCCATCACTGCGACACATGAGTTTGTTGTTCCTAAATCAATACCAATAATTTTAGCCATTATACTTCTCCAATATGTTCTGTTAAAACGGGGAATATCACCGCCTGCTTTAACGAATCTTTTAATTATTTATTTAACGTTACCTTCTATATAGGGCTGTCTATTTTAGATTCAAGCCCTAAAGGTAATTTATTTTGTTTTTTTCTAAAAAACTTACTGAGCCACAATAACGCGTGCCGCTCTAATCAATCTATCATTCAATACATATCCCTTCTGAATCACATCTACCACGGTATTTGATTCGTGATCCGGTGAAGGAATCATGGTCAAGGCCTCATGTAGTTTAGGGTCAAACTTTTCACCTTTCGGATCAATACGTTCAACACTAAACTTGCCCAGTACATCCAGCATCTGTTTAAACGTCATCTCAATGCCATCACGAATGCTTTCAATGGTTGCATCTTCCTTACTAGCGGCTTCCATGCCCATTTCCATAGAGTCCATTGCAGGAATCAATGCATCTACAAACTTGTTCAACGCATATTTATGCGCACTCTCAACATCCATACGTGTACGACGACGTAGGTTTTCCATATCCGCTTGAATACGCATCGCCAGCTCTTTATGCTTTTCCGCTTCTGCCTGAGCCGCTGCAAGCAAGGCTGTTACATCTTCAGTAACAGCCGCTTCCGCAGACTCAAGTGTCGCTTCTGTTTGGACATCATCCCCTGCTGGAATTTGACCTTCTGCTTGGGTATCTACTTTTGTTTCTTCAGTATTTGCTGTTTTATTTTCTGACACAATATTCTTCCTATTCATTTGAGTAACACCGCTTAATCTATGCCGATGTTTAAAAATGTTAAAACTTAATCAATTACAGACTATTTGGGGACGTGAATTATTTTTTCAAGAGAGAACCTAAAATTTTTGCAGTCATATCTACTTTTGGAATAATTTTTTCATAATTCATTCTACTTGGACCAACCACGCCAAGCACACCTAAAACCTCGCCGTCCACCTCATAAGGAGTGGTCACAATACTACAGTCCTGATAAACATCATGACCACACTCCGCCCCAATAAAGATTTGCACGCCCTCCGCTTCCATACTTTTGTCCAACACACCCAACATTTCAGTATGGTGGTCAAAGGCATGAAACAGAGACTTTAACTTATCCGCGTGCGCTAACTCTTGGTAGTTCAACAAGTTTGTTTGGCCCGACACTAAAAACGGCATTTTCTGTTCAAGCTGTTCCGTTAATACAGTATCAGTAGCCTCAATCACGGAACGCATAAAATCATTTGTCGTGGTTCTAATTAACTCTAAGCGTTCAACCAAACTTTTACGCGCCTCGGCAAGGCTCTTACCAACACACTCTTCATTTAAAAAGTTGGCAATTTTAATCAACTCTTCTCCACTCACTGGATTTTCCAGCTCCACTACACGATTCTGTACATCCTGATCATTAAAGATCAGTACCACTAAAACCCGATGATCGCCCAGCCCGATAAAATCGATATGCTTAAGCACCTCCCTTGCCTTCTTAGGCATCAGAACCATACTCGCCATACGGGTAATGCCGGACAAAATATGGGAAGCACCAGCCATTAAAGCATCTTGATTTACACTCGGAGCAAGCTCTTGACGAATTTTCGCCTCCCCCTGCGTTGAAAGGGGCTGATAAGTCAACATAGAATCTACAAATAAGCGGTAGCCTTTATCGGTTGGAATGCGGCCTGCCGAGGTGTGCGGTGAATGAATTAAGCCAAGTCGCTCCAAATCAGCCATCACATTTCTAACGGTCGCGGAACTTAACCCTATTTCAGGGGATTTTGCCAAGGTGCTAGAACCCACTGGTTTGCCCTCGTTGAGGTATAATCCCATTAAGTTTTTAAACAAAAGGTGTGAACGGTCGTTTAACATCTGATAGCCTAAGCATCTGCTTCTAAAAAGTAAGTATGACTTCAAAGAGTCTAGGTTAAGTACTCTCTACAGTTGAGTGCTAAATTATAAGAGGCTTACCAGCTTATACAAGGCATTTACCGCCTTAAATTGAAAGAGAACAAAATAATGTTTCAAAAAATCGGTATTTTCGGAAAATACAACGGTATTCAGTCTTGGGAGACCATTGATAAACTGGTGCAACATTTGCAAGCCAAGTCCAAGACAATCTACCTAGATTCCGCCTCTTGTAAAGACTTTCCGCATGAGCAGTATGATTTAGAAATCATAGACCGAGACCAATTAGCAGACCATATTGAGGT
>JAADDM010000097.1 GCA_013153955.1 Gammaproteobacteria bacterium
TGCTGTAACTGTTCGGCTTTAAGTGACTGGTAGTTTTCGATAATACCGTTATGCACCACGGCAACTCGCTGATTACAAATATGCGGATGGGCATTATTTTCAGACGGTGCGCCATGGGTTGCCCAACGAGTATGCGCTATGCCTAGCTGACCACTAAACTCACTATTACTCTGCGAGATTTTCTGCGCTAGGTTTTTAATTTTACCGATTGAACGTTGACGCTGAATCGTGCTTGCCGCTGAAGACTCAGTAGAGCCCTCAGTTGATTCTATCACCGCAATCCCTGAAGAGTCGTAGCCTCTATACTCTAGGCGACGTAACCCCTCCAATAAAATTGGGACGATATTTCTTTCAGCTACTCCACCTACAATTCCGCACATAACGCTTTAAACATCCTTTTGACCACGCATAACGATCTACAACCACACTGAGAGCACCTGCTTTTCATGCATTACATTGTAACTTAACGCTCAGTAAATCCCTATTAAGGGATAGAGACTACCAAGGACGCAGATTATACTTGATAACAACGTGGATTAACAAGCGATTAACGCAATAAAACGCGTACTTTTACCCCCCCCTAAAAACCCTGTTAAATCAAGTGCTTTGCTATGATTTATAGGCACTTCATTATTTAAAGACTGGTTTATTCTTTGTAAAAAGAGGAGCGATGTGGCAATCCATAGTTTACGGGCATAGTAGCATTTAGACGTTGGCGTTGAATTACTTCGCTTTGCTCGCAATGACGGGCGGTTGGTTTCAGGTAAAATATCAGAGGCAGAGTAAACCCTAACCTAATAGATTAATAAACTTCATCATGTGTGCCAATATCAATTGGAATAATTTCTTTTTCAGTTAATACAAAATCAATCACTATCCGATATTTCATATTAATTGAAACGCTGTGGTATTCTCGTAACTTGCCTTGTAACTTATGTATTCTTAGAGAGGGATGAAAAGGGTTAATCTCAAGTAATTCAATAGCCTTTATGTATCTTTCAAGGGCATCAGGATGTTTTTTTATAAATTTTTTTAGTTTTTTAAAATATTCATCGGTTCGAATAATTTTATAGTTCATCCAACAGCTCTTTTGTATGCTCTTCTGCCGTTTGCGCTTTGTATCGTCCCTCTTTTATATCTTGCATCACTTTCATATGTGCAATATCAAGTTCACTCTGTCTAAACTCGTTATAACGCTCAATATCTAAAACCACGAATTTATTTTTACCTCGCACATTAATGATAATTTCATCTGCGGTTTGAAGCATCTTGCCCAAAAAAGCAACCCCTTTTATCTTAACTTCACTTGCATTAATAATCACAACGACACCCTTAATAGTACTTTTAAAAACACTCTAGCATAGAGGAGTTTTAAAATCACTACAAATTAACCGTTTATCTTTGCCATACGCGTAGTGACGTGTAAAGTTAAGGCTTACAGTCACTACTGCGTTTAGAGATGAGCAATCGATTACTTCGCTTTGCTCGCAATGACGGACGGTTGGTTATACTAGGGCGATTGTCTTTGCGAGGAGCGGAGTGACGTGGTAATCAAGGGCTTACAGCCATAGTGGTATTTAGACGTTGGCGATGGATTACTTCGCTTTGCTCGCAATGACGAGTGGTTGGATTATGCTAGGGAGCTTGTCTTTGCGAGGAGCGGAGTGACGTGGTAATCAAGGGCTTACAGCCATAGTGGTATTTAGACGTTGGCGATGGATTGCTTCGCTTTGCTCGCAATGACGGGCGGTTGGATTATGCTAGGGAGTTTGTCTTTGCGAGGAACGTAGTGACGTGACAATCCAGGGTTTGCGGCCATAGTTGTATTTAGACGTTGGCGATGGATTGCTTCGCTTTGCTCGCAATGACGGAGAGGGAGTGCTTAGTGCACGGATGATGGCGTATCAGTATAAAAACCCAAATACCCATAAGGGTATTTTACGGCCTGTGCCCAGCTCAATATCATCTGCCGCTACAAAAGCATTTTCAACACCTTTTAATTGTGAAAAGCTTTTGTTCTTCCCTCCTATTTCAATCGTATACTCTTCATCTACTAAAAAATCACCTTGGTCAACATAGTGCAAAGAATGCCCTGGCGCAACTGCACTCGCAAAGAACGTCTCTCTAACGGTACCTTTACTTTTGCTTATACAGAGAGCCTCGAATAAATTTGAGTTTGCTAAATACAGCTTGTCAGGTTTTCTAATATTTGCAAACCGCTTACCTTGGTGCATGACATGGTAGATTAATTCCGCATCTCCTAAATACTGAATATATTTGTAGAGCGTTACCTTTGTGATTCCGACTGTCTTAGCGAGTTTATCTACCGACATTTCTAATGGCTCTGATACACAAATCGTAATTAATAATTTTTTTAAGGTACTTATTTTATCAGGCGATATTGAAAATATTTTACTTAGGTCTGACTGAATAATCGTATTGATGGTTTCATTCATTCGATCTACATACCGAGCCTCGTCTTCAAAATAGAAAGGGTATGCACCTTGTGCTAAAAAGGCATTAAAATGCTTTAGAATTTTTTTATCCTCCAGCACATCTATGATATTTGAGGCTATATTCTCATGATCCTTAAGGATTTTTTTAAATGAATAATGCTGAAGGTGAACAGATTGTGTTATTTGCAAATACTCTCTAAAGCTTAACGGGTAAAGATGATAACGTGAATATCGTCTGGCAAAATCTGGACTGGTTAAATGTAATGCTGAGGAGCCTGTAAAAAACACCTTTATATCTAGAAAATCATAAATAGACTTTAATGCTTGCTCAAAGCCCTCTGCTTCATGCACTTCATCAATGCAGATAAGCTCCCCACCCTTTTTACTAAACTCATCAACCACATCAAACAGTGACACACCTTGGAACATTGCATGATCACATGATATATACAACTTTTGGCTCTGTGGTAATGGCGACTGCTTTAGCAACTGCATTAATATCGTCGTTTTACCAATCCCTCGACTCCCATAAATGGCCGTTAATTTAGCTTTAGAACTAACGATATCACTGAATAAATACCGAGGTGTTTGGGGCAATTCCTGGTTAACTTTTAACCTATACAACCGCTTTGAGTTTTCAATAATCGACATTTATATACCTATAATTCAATTTTGGTACATTAAACTATACTAAACCAGTAACAACAAGTAAATCAAATAAATCTAAAACCAGAGTTTTTGGCTAATACTGCATTTAGACTTGAATGGTGGATTGCTTCGCTTTGCTCGCAATGACGGGTGGTTGGATTATGCTAGGGAGTTTGTCTTTGCGAGGAACGTAGCGCCGTGGCAATCCAGGGCTTACGGCCATCGTGGTATTTAGACGTTGGCGATGGATTGCTTCGCTTTGCTCGCAATGACGGGCGGTTGGATTATGCTAGGGAGTTTGTCTTTGCGAGGAACCTAGTGACGTGGCAATCCAGGGTTTGCGGCCTCTACTGCGTTTAGACATGGGCAATGGATTGCTTCGCTTTGCTCGCAATGACGATAATACGTAATATTTGCTGTTATAGTGAACTGTCTCAGCAACTTGCAGAGCGGTAACTAGCATGAAAACTGGCTTTATTTACATTATGAGTAACCATAAAAATGGGACGTTATACATTGGCGTAACAAGCAACCTAATCAAGCGTGTCTATGAACACAAAAATGCTTTAACAGAAGGCTTTACGAAAAAATATAACTTAAAGAAGCTGGTTTATTATGAACAGCTTGAGGATATTTCGCGTGCGATTGAGAGAGAGAAGCAACTTAAAGCTGGCAGTCGAACAAAGAAGATCATGTTGATTGAGCACATCAATCCGCATTGGTTAGATTTATACACAACAATTCTTTAAAGTAACGCTCTTTACACATGGCTTACGTCTTGGCACTGCACTTAGACATAAACCATGGATTGCTTCGCTTTACTCGCAATGACGGGCGGTTGGTTATAAAGAGGCTTGGTTATGCAATTTAGTTATTTTTTAGCCCTTCTTCTATCTTGATTTTCAATGCTGTAAAAGCCTGATGATACCTATCCACTTTATCTAGGATTTCCTGTATTTGAGTCTCATCATAGACATGGGAGGATAGGTTTCGCTGCTCTATCATATCCAGCCACACACCTTGTTCACTTAGCAGACCTTGTGAATACGCCTCCTTAAAGGTAGACCTTGGGTTTGTGGCTTCTAAGCCTAAAAACTCCAAATATCGTTTGAGTGCTTTCCAGGCCATTTCATAGGTAAATTCAAATCTTTTAACAATAATGTCTAGATAAACATCCTCAAACCCTTCTTTTATCAAGGATTCCTTACGTTCAATAGCTGAACTAAGTCGTTTTAAAGCGTTTGAAAAGTTGTATAAGCCATCTTCAGCACGCAAGCCTTTGGTTGCGCTGTAAATGACTTTTCCCGTAGATTTAACTCTTTGATTAAAACGGGCTTCAGTCTGTGCGATATTCTTAACATCGAGCTTAATCAAAGTATCAAGCTTTTCAACGGCCTCTTCAATCAAGTAATGGTCCTTAAAACCGGGATCATCATAAGCAATATCTATGTCACTCTTCTCAGTCGCGTCGCCACTTACTTGAGAACCATAGAGATAAATTCGCACAGGTTTTGCGTGCTGTAAAATAATACTTTTGACTTGACGGATAATTTTATTTTTTGTCATATTCAACTCCCTTTTGGCGGATAAACGCAGAACAGTAAGTTCATATTTCTCTCAGAAATGCGCATCCAACCCCTCACAAATCAAATGACTGATAAAGCTATGTGCTTCTTGCACCCGAGCCGTCTCTGTGGAATTAACTAGAAAACAGGTATTTGCTAGCGTACTTAATTGACTCTTGACTTGGCCGGTCATGATTACCGTCACACAGCCCTTTTCGTTAGCAGCCTGTATCGCTTTCACGACATTGGCGCTTTCTCCAGAAGTGGATAACCCAATAACCACATCACCCTCACGGGCTAGACCTTCTATCTGCCGAGAAAATACCGTATCAAAATGATAGTCATTACTATGCGCCGTTAGAATGGAGCTGTCGGTTGTAAAGGCGATGGATGCGATTGGCGGGCGGTCTTTTACATAACGCACCATTAACTCTGCCGCCATGTGCTGTGCATCTGCTGCGCTGCCGCCAT
>JAADDM010000212.1 GCA_013153955.1 Gammaproteobacteria bacterium
CCCCCGGCACCGGCAGGGCGGCCCGGTCCACCACCTGCCAGAAATCCTCGGTTTCCAAAAGGGCCTGAAGCACCCGGGCGACGTTCCGGCCGTAAAGCCTCACCCTCCCGTGCTCGGCCGCACGCTGGGCTAAGGCTTCAAGGTCCACGAATAGTGATTTTAACACGCTTATTTTTAACTGAGGGAATTATTCCCGCGAGATTAGGGAAAAAATCCCTCTTATATATGCGCGTGCTAAACTTAAAATATCCTCAGATCAAAGTCGCGACCGCTGGAACGCATATGTTAGGCCGCACGCTTATCGTTACCATGCTTGGGGTACTGCTAATGCAAGCGGGTGTCGCATTGTGGTTCGCGCCCGTTAAGGAATTGTTCAACCCTTGGCCTCCCCAAAAACTGCCATGCGCATACGACATTACCTTAAATAAAGTTGATTGGCCCAAGAACAATAAGCTTGCAATTCTGGTGATGGATTACGATGCCCTGGTGAATAACGATAAGTTCAGCACCGATGCGTATGAATCTTATTTTCAAAAGTGGCATGCCAAACTGGAAAGTGTATTACCTATTTACATACTTTTCAGCTCAAAAGAAAGCGCCCTATGGGATCTAGAACTTGATTTCATACCCGTCAACGAACTGAAAATCCCATGCGGTTATATAGACGACCCTTCTAACCCTGAAAAATATGCTTATATGCCAGGACTTTACCTTTACGATAATGGCGATTTGAAACTCTCTTACTTCCAATTCCCCTTTTTTGAAATTAATGATGAAGTCGCATCATTGGTCTTTGACGACATCAAGCGCTTCGCCAAAGGGTTGCCTGTACAGATCGTTCCTTTACATGTTCTTGCGCAAAAGAAAATTGAACCGCCAAAAGATTTAAAGCTCCCCGCGTTTATAATGTTATTTACTGGCACAGAATGGGATGCCCCACCTAGCGAAAGTCCGCTAAGAAGCCCGCGTATAATAAGGAACCCGGATGGTTCAGTGTTGGATTACCAGGAATTTCCCAGCGGGCATATGGGCGCCAGAGGGCGCTATATTATTGAACATATAACTCCGCACTTAATCAAAGCAGGGCTAAACCCAGTAGGCCTAATCCCGCCTGATAAAGTTATCCAGGAACTACTGAATACGAGTGAAGATGATTTCACCCAAAAAATGTCCTCCACGTTTCCCGAATGGACTTTTTTGCAATTGAACCCTAGGAACACCATACGCTACAGAGAATTAACAGTGTATCCATGTATCATTTACCAAAATGGATCAACCAAATGCCTGAGCTTCTACGTGACCAAACCGCCAAGCGATAAATATAGACCGTTAGAGGAACTGCTAAGTTTTTAAAATCTCCCTAAACACCCCATGAACGTGGTTAAAGCAAGTCAAATCATCATCGCGGCCTCATCCATAGCCCTAAGCAGTGCTATTTTCACATTAACCATCGGAGCTTACCAAACCAGCCAGGCCGAGCTGTCTAAGCTTCTTGACGACATTAATAATAATGTTTTGATTGTCCAACGTGACTGGACTGTCAGCAGTCAAGTTACACCCGACTTCGAACGTGAAATCAAAGAATATGCCGAGCAGCTCGATGGTTTTGACGAACTTGCTTTGTCAGCGGGCGGTGGCCGTTCCACCAACAAATTCAGTTACTATAGCATCTTAGTAACTCCCAACTTTTTTACTGTGAGGAATTACCCGCTACATAAAGGGCGAATCTTCGCTTCGGGCGCCAAGGAAGCTGTCGTTGGTTACGACCACAGAGATTTGCTTGGAAAGAGAATCTCTGTACGAGGTTTTAACGTACATGTAGTTGGAGTCCTGAAACCTCTATCTCGACGGGGAGGGCCAGATCGTCTGGTCGATGGCACTGTATTTCTTCCATACGACATCAGGGGATTGACGACCCCCGTCGAAGTGTTCTTAAAATTCAACGACAAACGTACAATGGAAATCGCATATGGCGAAATTAAAAATTGGCTTCACAAAATGAATTATCCCTACACTGTCGGTGTACTTGCTGAGCTTTATGGATTAAAAATCCGAAAGAACTTGCGCCGAACATTAGGCGGCGCATTACTTGGCATGTCACTAATAGCAACCATCGTTATGTTAATAAACCTATATTCCTCAAGTTTCACACTTGCAATACATCGAATCCGTGAGTGGGGCATTCGTCGCGCTTTGGGCGCCTCTGGAAGAAAAATAAAGTTCGAAGCGGGTCTACAAAACCTGCGGTTGCTGATCATAGGTCATATGGGCGGTGCTGTATTAGCAGTAATCTTAAACCCAGTTTTTGAATATTTCACTGACTTTAAAGTAACGCCAACCTTATTCGCGTGGACCGTGTCCGGATTGCTGATTTTAACTATCAGCTTTTTCTCTATATCCCCTGTTTTAAGCTGGGTAGGACAACAGCCACCTTACTTAGCAATTAGAGGCCTGGCAACACACATACCACGAGCCCGGAATTTTATGGCATTAATTATTTTAATAACTGGCATAGCAGCATTAAATGTTCAATTAATTCTAAAAAATTCAATTGAAAAACATACAGAGTTTATGCTAGGAAACCTTGCTAACGATGTAGCCATTTATTCTTCCTTTTTATATCTTAAACAACAGTCATTAACTGACCCGCGAGGCGCAGCGCCCTTGAACTATAGTGATTTCCTGGCATTATTAAACTCCGCATTAGCCGACCACTTAGATGCAGTATCCTATGTGGATAATTACTATATTTTTAGCACGAAAAGCTTTAAATCTGACATCCAATTCTTTCTCCGGGCATATGAGGCCAAATACCCGGAACTCTCTGGCGCCCGCATAGTTTTAGGACGATGGCCCGCCCAGGGGCGCTTCGAAACGATCGTGGGCTCTCAGTTAGCTCAACGAATGTTTGGAGATAACACGTCTGCAATCGGCAAAAAACTAAAAATATTTGGACGAACGTGGACCATCAGCGGCGTATTTCAGGGGGCTAGCCGCCCCACTCCTGGAACCGCCGCCAGTGACCAAGTTTTAATTCTTAGAGAAGACCTTAAAAGAACACTACCAAATGGACGGGGTGAAATTATTGTTCGCAAAAAACCGAACGTCCCAGATAAAATCTTTGAAGAAATAGCAAACTTCCTAACCGCGCGTCACAACAGTAGCGACTATCGCCCGGTCAACGCCCTAAGGAGACGTGACCTCGCGCCGGAATTGCAAGACGTGATTAGCCGGCTGGCGGATTCCTATTCGCTCTTAAGCTTGCTTATCCTTGTTTTAGCCACTTTAGGTATTTTTACTCAAACAATCATCAACTTGAGGTTTAAAATTCGCGAGTTGAGCATTCGCAGAGCAGTGGGGGCAACAAACACTCAAATATGGCTAGAAACATTAATCCCCGCAACTTTCCTGGCTACGATGTTCGCCCCTTTAGGCGCATTACTGGGAGTAGCGATTTCAGCCGTAGTAATTAAGGCCTATCAAATCACTTGGAATATCCCATGGGTGCAAGTTGCCTTAAGCCTGACCATCTCGCCGTTAATTATTTCATGCGCCATAACAATAGCTTTCAAAATTTTTGCCAATAAGTCTATAGTAGAGCAGATGCGGACAGAGTGACTCGATCATGGTCCTAGCCGAGCTTAAGAACGTATACAAGGTATATCGGAAAGGGAAAATCGAGATCCCTGTACTTAAAGGGATAAATTTTAAAATTAATAAGGGAGAGTACATCTCAATAACCGGCCCGTCCGGCGCCGGAAAAAGTACTCTCCTTCATATACTTGGGTTAATAGATAAACCTTCCCAGGGCGATGTATTTTTCTTCGGCAAGAATGCCGGCGAAATGTACGACCATGAATTGTCCCGCTTACGCGGGTTCAATATAGGCTTTGTATTTCAAGCGTTTAATCTTATTCCTGACTTGAAAGCATGGCAAAACGTAGCGCTACCGCTTCATTATCAAGGAGTCCCCAAACGAAAACAAAAAGAAAGAGCCCTAGAAGTCTTAGAAAGGGTAGGGCTTGTGGACCGCGCAAACCACTACCCAGCCGAACTCTCGGGGGGCGAAGAACAACGGGTAGCAATTGCTCGAGCACTGATAATCAACCCACTACTCGTACTCGCCGATGAGCCCACAGGAAATCTTGATTCTTTAAATAGTGAGATTATTCTTCAATTGCTCGAGGACCTCGTCACGCAACAATCTACGTTAATAATTGTCACTCATGATCCAAATATAGCATCGCGTGCGCGAAAAACAGTGCGTTTGATAGACGGACAACTCAAAGATGCCTAAAAATTAGACCGATAAAGATAAGCCTCTAACAATTCCTTGTAATTTTTCGCCTGCAACTTTTCTCTAATGACGGACAACCGGTTTAATGCGGTTTTCTTCTTTATGGACAATCTTTTTAAAACATGCTCCAGGGAGCCCGTTTCTAAATAAGCTTTTAGCAGATCGCGTTCCGCCTTTGTAAGCGTGGGGGTATCAAACTTGGGGCCATAATAATGAACGATAAGACTATGGTCTTGCTTGTCTTTAAAATTTTGTAAGACCCGGAATATTTCATTAACGCTCTGACAACCGGCTAGCAAAGCACTTGGCTTACGATCCAATAGATCACTTAAATACAGCGAACCTGTGGCCGTGGTGATCACCACCTTACCAGCTATATCTTTGGACAGCAGACTCCCCACAGGTACATCGATGAAAACCCCGTCAACCAACCCCCCAAAAAGCCGGCCAAATACATCAGCAAAAAGAGGGTCGGCGCATATGGGAACAAATCCACTTTTTCCACTCACTTAGAAAAAACATAATCTTCAAGCGCACAGAATGACAGTAATTTGGGCTACAATTTTAGTCTTTTGTACTAAAATTATTAGTCAACGGTACCTTTTGGGCGTCGGCCCAAAGCCCTTCCAGGTCGTAGTAGGCGCGGGCCTCGGGGCTCATTAGGTGCACCAAGAGGGGCCCGTAGTTCAAAAGCACCCAACGGGCCGAGGGGCCTTCCACCGACTCGGGCTCGATGCCAAGCTCCTCGAGGCCCTCCCGCACCGCGCGCTCCAGCGCCTCGAGATGCGGCGTGCTGGTCCCGGTGGCGATCAAGAAGTACTCCAGGCTGT
>JAADDM010000076.1 GCA_013153955.1 Gammaproteobacteria bacterium
TTTTTTATCCTATTTTGCTTATTTCTTGACCGCGCGCCATTCGTACAAAGTTCACTATGATATTATTCACCAATCATAAAGGTTTAACAAGAGAATGTTTTAATGGATTTTGATCAAATTAAAGAAGTCGTAGCCCCACACTCAGAGCTTGAGTCCCCGTCGTTTATTCAAGGCATGTTGATTGGCTTGCTGTGCGGCGATAATGATATTCAAGAAGCGGTTTGGATTAAGAAGCTGATTGAAGAGGCCAATATTAAGTCTGTAAAAGAGTCTTTTTTACAGGGCTTAGACGAGCTTTTCAATGAAACCAATAAAGGCTTGAATGGCTCGGGGTTTGAGTTGGAACTGTGTCTGCCTGATGACTCGGATGCGCTAGGCTATCGCGCGATGATGATTGGTCAGCTTTGCGAAGGCGTTTTGTACGGCCTTGGCTTGATTGGCTGCTTGCAGGATGCGGAAAATGAAATTGCGCCAGAGGTGCGTGAGTTGATTAATGACTTTACTGAAATCGCAAGTATTGATGTAGACGGCATTGGTCAAGAAGAGGCGGAGAAAGAGGCGTTAGAGTCGAGCTTAATGGAGTTGACGGAGTTTGTTAAAATCGGAATTATGACGATTAACGAGTCGCTAAACCCTGCTGATGCTGTGCCTATTCCGATGGATGGTATGAATGTCGATATGGACGATGATAACGACACCCTTCACTAAGCTGAAGCGTGGCGCTTTCTATCGCTCTAAAGTAGAGTGATAGCCATCAGCCCATGTACCGATTGCTTCCCGAAAAAATAAGAGATGTTTGATGCCTATTTCCGCTTTAGATCCCGCTTTATTTGCCCTTCAGAACCGCCAAAAGTTGATGGCCAAACTGCCTGAAAATAGTGCGGTGATTGTGTTGTCGGGGGCTGAACAGATTCGTAATAGAGATGTTGAATTTACCTTTAGGGCGGAGAGTGATTTTTTCTATCTCACTGCGTTTAGTGAACCTGATTCTGCTTTATTACTGTTGAAAAATGCTGAACAAGAGAGCCATCTGTTTGTTCGCCCTAAAGACCCTGAACAGGAGACTTGGCAGGGTAGACGGTTAGGTGTAGATGCTGCGCCCAACGCTTTGGGGGTCGATAAGGCATACGCCATTGAAACGCTGGATGAAACAGTGCTTTCTCTGCTGGCACAGACAGAGTCAATCTACCTGTCTTTTTCACCGCTATCCGATTTATTAGGCTCAGTCGGCGATTGGATCAGTGCTTTAAAACAGCAGGGGCGAAAAGGGGTGCGTGCGCCCACACAAATTAGGGATTTAGATGCGCTGTTGCATGAGCAACGCTTGTTTAAATCTGAAGAAGAAGTTCAAAGAATGCGTGCCGCTGCACAAATTTCAGTGAAAGGTCATTTAGCCGCCATGCAGGCGGTTCAACCCGGGCGATTTGAGTATCAAGTACAAGCGGAGTTAGAAGCTACTTTTATGCGGCACGGTTCGCCTAGAGTGGCGTTTAATTCGATTGTTGCCATGGGGGAGAATGCGTGTATTTTGCACTACACCGAAAACCGTGATGAAATTCAGGATGGTGCATTGGTATTGGTCGATGCTGGCGCAGAGTTTAAAGGCTATGCGGGCGATATTACCACCACCTTTCCTGCCAATGGTCGCTTTAGTCACCCCCAAGCGCAGCTTTATGAGCTGGTGTTAGCGGCACAGCAAGCGGCCATTGCGGTGATTAAGCCGGGGGTCGCCTATGACCGCGCCCATGCGGCATCTGTACGCGTGTTAACCGAAGGCTTGCTAAAGCTGGGGATTTTACAGGGCGAGTTGGAGACTTTGATTTCTGAAGAGCTGTTTAAGCCTTTCTTTATGCACGGTACGGGTCACTGGCTGGGAATGGATGTACATGATGTGGGCGACTACAAACAGCCTATCAACGGCGAACAGGTTTGGCGTAATTTTGAAGCCGGCATGGTTGTGACCGTTGAACCCGGTCTGTATATCTCTGCGGAACAAGCCGCACAACTGGGTGTGGATGCGCAGTGGAGTAATATCGGTATCCGCATTGAAGATGATATTCTGGTTACAGAGTCGGGGCACGAAGTCTTAACGCAGGGCTTGCCAAGAACCGTGGCAGAGATTGAAGCGTGGATGCAAGCCAGATCTAAGAGTCATTTATAATAGGTTGGAGGGTCGGGCTTACATCCGTTTTGCCCCGACTTCTGTATCGTGAGTACACCGATTCTATGGCAAAATATTGCAGCCTAACAGATACGCTAAAATGTAATTTAATACAGTAAAAACCTAATACATTAATGATCATTCAAAATAAACCTTAACCATGAGATTTTCCTCCATGAGCAAGTCCCCACAAACGCCTATTATGTTAGAGTCCGATGTTGTTATTTCTGGCGGAGGCCCTGTTGGGTTAATGCTGGCGATTGGCCTCGCGCAACAGGGACAGCAAGTGGTTTTAGCAGAACAGTCTGCCGCCAGTGCTGAGAAAGAGACTTCGAGTGCATTTGATGGTCGAGTATTGGCGCTATCGCATGGCTCAATGGTAATGTTACGGGCGCTGGGCGTTTGGCAGGATTTAGAACCTTTTCTGACCGAAATTCACCATGTTCATGTCTCACAAAAAGGCTATTTGGGCATCACCAAACTGCATGCACAGGAGGTGGGCGTGCCTGCGTTAGGCTACAGTATTCAGTCGAGTCATTTGGGTGAGGTGCTCTGGCAGCATATTAACGAGTATGAGAAAAAGACAAAAACAAAAACCGAGCAGGATGTGTCACTTGAGACTTCTGGTCATATTACGGTGTTGCGGCCAGCCAGTTTAATCGATTTTGAGATGGACGAGCATCGGGTACTGGCACAAATTAAAGCCGATGAGCGCGACTATCAAGTACAAGCCAAGTTGATTGTGGGCGCAGATGGTACTCAGTCTAAGGTTCGGACGGTATTAGACCTGCCGATAGAGGAAAAATCTTACAACGCATTTGGTGTTATCGCGCAGATAGAGACGGAGTTTCACCCTGAAAATTGGTCGTATGAACGCTTTACCGAACAAGGTCCGGTTGCCCTATTACCGATGCAAGGCCATGCCCACAAAGCAGTTTTAGTCTGCCCAGAAGATGCGGTTGAGGCCGTTAAGGCATTGAGTAATGAGGCTTTTATTACACTGTTTGCCTCAAAAATGGGCGAACGATTAGGTGCATTTACACACGTAAGCCCGCGCGTGGTCTATCCGCTTAAAGAGACCTATGTGCCTCAAATGGCAAAGGGCAGAGCCTTATTGATGGGTAATGCCTCGCATACACAACACCCCGTTGCCGCTCAGGGGCTTAATTTGGGCATTAGAGATATTCAGGTCTTTTTAGAGCAGATGAACCGTCTAGACATTGGTTTGCCTGAAGGGTTAACCGCTTATGCGGATGCGCGAAAGCCTGATCATGAAAAAGTCATGGGCTTAACCGATGGCTTAATTCAAATTTTTCAACATACCTCTCCCGTCGTCGGGCATTTGAGAGGGCTTGGTATGATGGCAATGCAAGCGATGCCTTCGGTTAAACGTCGATTCTCGCGCTTTGCAATGGGAGGCCAGAACAGATGAGCCAGCCACAAACAAACTCAAAACTGAGCGCTACAGAAATTACTTTAGAGCCATCTTCAGGCACTTCTGAAAAAGCTGCGAAAACTCAATCAACCCTGACAGAGACGGTTTGGGATGCGATTATTGTTGGCGGCGGTATGGTGGGCGCAACCGTTGCACTTGGCCTAGGTCAGCAAGGGATGCGAGTCCTGTTATTGGAAAAGCAGGCGGTATCACTGGCGTGGGAAAAGGACGGTCCTTATCAGGTTAGAGTCAGTGCTTTGACCCGTGCTTCGGAAAGGATTTTACGCAACTTAGACGCATGGCAGGGCATTGAAGCGCGTCGTTTTCATCCCTTTACGGCGATGCGCGTTTGGGATGAAGTGGCCCCGGGCGAAGTCCACTTTTCAGCAGAAGAGATGGGCGAGCCTAATTTGGGTTACACGGTTGAAAACAGCGTGATTCAAGCAGCACTTTGGACACAGGTTGAAGCCTGCGAACAGGTAGAGGTGGTGCTGAATGCAGAGATTGAATCGCTCGATTTTGCAAACAACCAGGCCTGGTTAACTCTAAAAGAGATCGGTCAACTTCAAACCGAGTTATTAGTGGGGGCAGATGGCGCGATGTCGCAGGTTAGACAGTTAGCACACATCGGTTTAGACAGTCATGATTATGAGCAGTGTGCGGTGGTCGGCTGTGTTAAAACGGAGCTTTCCAGTGAAGACACATGCTGGCAGCGCTACACTAAAAATGGCCCATTCGCCTTTCTCTCAATGGGCGGAAACGTCAGCTCGATTGCTTGGTATCTACCTTTGGAGAAAAAGGCATGGGCACTGGGGTTATCTGATGCGGATTTTGCTGCGGAAATTTCAAAGGCCTCTGACTACCGTTTAGGCTCAGTGATTGAAGTGGGTGAACGCGGTGCGTTTCCATTGACAAGACGACATGCCGAACACTATGTAAAGCCCAATTTAGCCTTAGTCGGCGATGCGGCACACACCATTCACCCTCAAGCTGGTCAAGGGGTTAACTTAGGTTTGTTAGATGCTGCTGCACTGGTCGAGACGGTGCTTAACGCCAAAGCCGAAGGCAAAGCGTGGGGCGCACGCCGTGTCTTGCGCCGATATGAGCGTTGGCGACGAGGCGATAATGCCATTATTCAGCGATCAATGGAGGGCTTTGATTGGCTCTTTAGGCAGGATGCCTCTCTTAAAACGCAGCTTAGAAAGGGCTTTTTACCGGTCGCAAACCGTTTAACCCCGATTAAAAATTGGTTAATGGGACAGGCATTAAATGGTCGAGAGGCCTTACCTGAACTTGCAAAGCAGGCTGTTTGGAAGCCTGCTAACGATAAGACAAAGAGGTGATTTGGCGTGTTTAATCGAGTCAGCTTTAAAGCCGCATTAGGGGTTGCAGGGGTTCACCGTTCAGAGAGTGCGCTTGCAAAAAAAGTCGGACACCGTTTTGAGTGGGTGGTGTTAGTCGCCCTGTTTGCAGTTTTTGTGCAACTGTTAATGGATTATTCGGGTCA
>JAADDM010000042.1 GCA_013153955.1 Gammaproteobacteria bacterium
CTGTTGATTGCTTCAACTGCCGCCACTTTTTTGTCACTTGGGATGCTCAAAATCCAAGAGGCTGTAAAGCCTTTGGCTTTAAAACCCACCAGCTCCCAAGTGTTGTTGTATTTGAAAACTCCGGAGAGGATTGTTTAAAATACAACCCTAAACCTGTGCCTCCAAAACCAAAAACTAAACGGGGCTGGATCGCCTAAAACGGTGCGATCAGGGCTCACCCGTCCCTTATTCAGCCCCATCTAATCCACGGTATCTAATAAACGGTCTAGCGCCTCCCACATAAAGTAAACACCGGGGTCTGTCTTACGACCCGGAGCAATCTCATCATGCCCTGCTACCTTATGCTCAGACAAGCTCGGATAAGCCTGCCACAGCTGTTTAATGACATTCGCCAATGCCTTATATTGACTGGCCGTATAGCAGGTTGTATCTGTTCCCTCCAACTCAATGCCTATTGAAAAATCATTGCAAGCGGTACGCCCTTCAAACTCCGATACGCCTGCGTGCCAAGCCCTTAAATGAAATGGAACATACTGAATAACCGCTCCATCTCTTCGAATAAGCAGATGAGAAGAGACTTTTAAATGCTGAATCGTTTCAAAATAAGGGTCTTCATCTGGGTTAAGGGTATTGGTAAACAGCTGAGTAATGGCGTTGCCCCCAAATTGGTTGGGCGGCAGACTGATACTGTGCACCACAATTAACTCAGGTGTATCTCCGGGCTTTCTAACATCATAATTAGGACTTTTAATAAACGCCGAGCCATGAAGTAAGCCGGTATTAACATCAACCCCGGTTGGCGAAACCAGTTTCTTTTTATTGTCTATTTCCATAGCGTATTAGTATACGTGATTTAGTCACCCCCTTCGCTAGAGCCTTTTCCAAGAACAAGCCTATTGAGACATTATTCAATACCTATTTTTTCTCGTACCATTAAAAAAATGAGGGCATTTTGCTTCAAATCCTTTTCGAACAAAACTCTCTAGGTATAATGACACCCAACCCTGATTATTCATACGACCTTTAAGTGGTGCTACAGCCCTAATACCTTTTAAAGATACCTTAAACTGTTTAAATAACTGAGTAAACGCACCCAAAATGAACGACATTAACTACTTTGAAAACTTAGAAACCTCGGTCACAATCGCCCTTCAAGAAGATATTAAAGAGGGAGATTTAACGGCAAGCCTCATTCCAGAGCCTACCCAAGCAGAAGCAAATATTATCTGCCGTGAAAGTGCCATTTTATGTGGTCGACCTTGGTTTGATGAGGTATTTAGACAGGTCGATTCAAGCATTCAAATTCAGTGGATATGTGACGAGGGTGAACAAGTAAAAACCGATCAGTGCTTATGTGTCATTAAAGGCTCAGCCAGAAACATCTTAACGGCTGAGCGGACGGCACTGAACTTTCTCCAAACCCTTTCGGCAACGGCAACGGTTACAGCACAGTATGTTAGCCAGCTTCAAGGCTCAAAAACCCAGCTTTTAGATACCCGTAAAACCCTGCCCGGCCTTCGCTTAGCACAAAAATATGCCGTGGCAATCGGCGGGGGAACAAATCACCGAATTGGCCTTTATGATGCCATTTTGATTAAAGAAAATCACATTATGGCAGCAGGCGGTATTCATGCCGCTGTGACCACCGCCAAACAAAATTATCCCAGTGTTACTGTTGAAGTCGAGACAGAGACCCTCGACGAAGTTCAGCAAGCTTTAAGGGCAGGAGCAGATATTATCATGCTAGATAACTTCACTTTAGAAATGATGTCTAAGGCGGTCACCCTCGTCGCCCAAAAGGCCAAGCTAGAGGTTTCAGGCAATGTTGAGCTGGCCCACCTAGCAGATTTAGTTCAGACAGAAGTCGATTTCATCTCAACCGGCGCAATTACCAAGCATATCAAGGCGATTGATTTATCCATGCGCTTTCAGATGGCTGTTTAACGGTAAATGGGAGACGAGGTATGAGAGTCTCTCTTCCCCCCCTGTGCACCAGATGATCAAAAGGGACTGGCTTGAGCATTCAATTCGGCTCCCCGCCCTTTTCTGTACAATGAATGGATCTAATTCAGTCTATTCATTCCTAACTTAATCCCGCTATTTTTATAACCCTAAAAAACAGGCTAACTACCCCGTGAGTGATCACCTACTTTTACATATCGTCCTACTACTTGGCGTCGCCATGTTAACCGTTGCCGTCGCAAAACGATTACAGTTCCCCCCTATTTTGGCCTATATTATAGTGGGCATGATTGTGGGGCCATATGGGTTTAGTTGGATTGAAAATGAAGAAAACATCTCTCTCTTAGCGGAGTTTGGAATCGTGTTTTTGCTCTTCGCGATTGGACTCGAATTCTCCATCTCGCAAATGATCGCTATGCGAAAACAAGTGTTTGGCTTAGGTACTGCTCAAGTGATCACCACAGGAGGGGTCATTTACTCCATCGGGTGGCTCGCAGGGTTGGACACCAATACCAATATCGTTATTGCTGCCGCATTTGCACTCTCCTCGACCGCCATCGTCATTAAACAGCTGACAGAGCAATCAGAGATACAATCAAGGCATGGTCGTGCGACCGTTGGGATTCTCATATTTCAAGATATTATCGCCATCCCCCTACTCATTCTCATTCCAGCACTGGCACTCAGTGAAGGTTCCGACACCTCTCTCACCAGTACCTTAGCCATCGCCTTCCTAAAGGGCATTTTAGTGGTGGTGGTGATGCACTTAGTCGGTCGATACTTACTCAGACCCCTATTCCACGAAGTCGCCTCGGCCAAATCTCAGGAGCTATTTACCCTAGCGGTATTAACCGTTGCACTTGGCTCTGCTGCCTTTACTGAAGAGATGGGGCTCTCCATGACCCTTGGGGCATTTCTTGCAGGTATGATGCTGAGTGAAACGGAATATCGCCATCAGATTGAATCGGATATTCGCCCTTTTCAAGATATTTTATTAGGGCTGTTTTTTGTGACCGTCGGCATGATGATCTCTATCACCGTTCTCACAGAGCACTTCTGGACAGTCATTGGCCTAACCATTGCAATCATCTTCATTAAAGGCATTATCCTTTACAGCATCTCAAGGCTCTTTGGCAAAACACAAGGCGTGTCTGCCCGAATCTCTCTCTCTCTGTCTCAAGTAGGTGAATTTGGTCTCGTCTTAATGACCTTGGCCTTTACCTATAACCTACTTCCCCAAGCAGAAGGCAACATTCTCTTAACCGCGGCCGTTTTAAGCATGTCAATCGCCCCTTTTATGGTGAAGTTTAACGGAAAAATTGCAAAATACTTACACCAAAACACCTACCAAGAGAACCACTCAGAAATAGAGCAGACCATCGAAGCTGATGGTAAGCACCTCTCTAATCATGTGATTTTATGTGGCTTTGGCCGTGTAGGACAAACCGTTGGCCGCTTTTTACATAATTCAAATGAGCATTTTATTGCGCTTGATATGGATATTTTACGGGTACGAGAGGCGCATGATGCGGGTGAAAATGTCTATTATGGTGATGGCGCGAAGGAGACGGTTCTGAATGCCGCAGCCATTGATAAAGCCAAAATTATTATTATTACATTCAGTGATTTCCACGCCTCTTTAAAAATTCTAAAGACGGCGCGTACAGTCAATCCAAAAATTCCTATTTTAGTCAGAACACGAGATGATTTACACGTCAATGAACTCTTAGAAGCCGGTGCAAACGAGGTTATTCCTGATACATTTGAGTCCAGCATCATGCTGGCATCTCATCTGCTGCTGCTCATCGGTCAGTCCCCTCGTAAAGTCTTGAAACAAACCCGCAGCATTCGAAAAGATCGTTACCGCTTACTAGAGAATTTTTATCCCGGCGAAGATGACAACCCCATGGAACAACATCAGGTGATGAAAAAGATCATTCACAGTATCAAACTTAATGATGCTGCTTTTGCGATTGGAAAACGCTTAAAAGAGATGCCGCTTAAAAAACTGAACGTCGAAGTTACCGCCATTAAACGCGGTCAAGTGAGGGGGGAAAAGCCCGCGCCTGATACCCTGCTTAGAGCCCATGACAATATTGTCGTAACAGGCTTACCAGAAGATATTGAGCGCGCAGAGCACTATTTCAAAAGAGGTAAATAACCTCAATCAAACCTTACTCTAACCAGATAAGCGAGGCGATCCGACCTGTTTTTCCTGATCGGCGATAAGAGTAAAACTGGTCGGCAAGTGCATAGGTACACAAGCCAGAAAGCGTGATATTTCGCACGCCTTTTTTTTGAAGTTCTAATTGAGCCAGACTAGGTAGATCGGCTAAATATTTAACCGAACAATCGTTTAAATAATCCCCCTGACGATCGACGGTTTGCTTAGCCTGAAAAAATTGAGCGTTATCAAAATCCTTTGCCACAAACTGTTCGCGCACCTCTTCACCCACTTCAAAGTGTTCTGCACTGATGGTAGGCCCTATCCAAGCAATTAACTGCTCTGGTTGGTTACGGGGAGTTTGGGGAAAGCTTGCCAACGTCTGAGAAATAATCCCCTCCGCTAAACCTTTCCAACCTGCATGAATGGCTGAAACTAAAGTACCAGATTGATTGGTAATTAGAATGGGGAGGCAGTCTGCCGTCATCACCACCGATACCAATCCTGCCGCCTCTGTCCAAGAGGCGTCCGCAACTTCTAATTGACCAGATCTGATTGTTTGAATATCTTTGAAATTGTCTTTCTGTGATGATTGAGAACGCTCAGAAATACTTTCTTGAGATATGGGAATGCCGTCCAGCGATACATGAGGGGAAGAGTATGGCAGTTGAATGGCACGAGTGGTGTGTTTCTGATCTAGCCAGACAGGCTGAGAAGGCAGCTTTGCTGCATGAAACAGTGTCTGTCGATTGACCAACACCTGCTCAAGATGATCGCCAACATGGGTGGCGAGATTAAACCCATCAAATGGGGCGAGACTCCCCCCGCCTTGTCGATTGGTACAAAGCGCCTTAACGCCTTCAGGTGCAGGCCATTCAGGGATAAAAAACATACTGCCTCACTCGTGCAAAGCTCTCTCACTATATAAACGGGGCTGAGTGAAGCCCATTAAAACAAGCTTCAACTTACTCAAAC
>JAADDM010000023.1 GCA_013153955.1 Gammaproteobacteria bacterium
CCTGCTAAGCCAATTTCACCAAAAATAATCAGCTCTTGTGAAAGCGGCTGATCGCGCATACTTGAAATAATCGCGGCCAACACTGCTAAATCTGCACTGGTTTCAGAGACTTTTACACCGCCTACCACATTGACATACACATCTTGATCACTGGCCTGAATGCCACCATGACGATGCATAATCGCCAGTAGCATGGTAATTCTATTCTGGTCTAATCCCACCATGACTCGCTTAGGCGCGCCATAGGGAGAGTCATCGACTAAGGCCTGAATTTCAACGAGTAAGGGGCGAGAACCCTCCCATATCACCATAACCACGGAGCCTGAAGAGACCGCCTCACCTCTGGAAAGAAAAATAGCTGAGGGGTTTTTAATTTGCTTCATACCGCGTTCAGTCATGGCAAATACCCCTAGCTCATTAACTGCACCAAATCTATTTTTGATGGCGCGCAAAGTTCGATAACGACTGTCCGATTGGCCTTCTAAAAAAAGAACTGTATCCACAATATGCTCCAAGACTCTTGGACCGGCAACCTCGCCTGATTTGGTGACATGTCCTACCAAAAAGATGGCTATATTATTTTGCTTTGCATAACGGGTTAAGTATGCAGCGGACTCTCTTACCTGAGAAACCCCTCCAGCCCCTCCTGTCACTTCTGCCAACTGCATGGTTTGAATAGAGTCCACCACCATCACTTTAGGGCCTTCAGCTTGAGCACTATTTGCAATTAACTCAACATCTGTCTCTGTCAATAATCGCAATTTATCATCAGGCAATTCCATGCGTTTAGCACGTAGGGCAACCTGCTGTAGAGATTCCTCTCCTGTCACATACAGCACCTTATGCAACTGACTCAGTGCACACATCACCTGTAATAAAATAGAGGACTTTCCAACACCAGGATCTCCCCCTATTAGCACCACCGAACCCGGTACAATCCCCCCACCCAAAACACGATCTAGCTCACTCATGGTTGAGGTAATTCTAGGCACCTCCGCCAAATCAACATCAGATATAGACTGTACCTGAGTGGTCATTGCCCCCGAGAAGCCTTTAGGCGCAGACGGAGGGCTGGCTTTTGCACTGGACGATGACAATTTAAACTCTTTTAAGGTATTCCACGCGTGACACATGGCACACTGCCCCTGCCACTGTGAATGATCTGCGCCGCACTCTGTGCAGACATATGCTGTTTTAACTTTTGCCATAAGGTTTATTTTATACACTACTTTTATAGGTGAATGAAAGGGTGATCGCTAGGCCTGCACCAATCAAAAAATGAGTCATTAACACCTGACCTAGTATAGACACTCTTTCATTCTATATGCGAATCAAGCAAGCTAAAAACCAAAAAGCCTGCAATTAAGCAGGCTTTTGGACGAACTACAAGTAATTAAGCACTAGTGCTTAATGTCCTTCCAATACTCTCTTTTAAGAAGATAGGTCAATAGAAGCATTAGCAGTAAGAAGGCGATGACCTTCCAACCCAAGTCTAAACGATCTAACTTAGAAGGCTCACCGACATAAGATAAAAAGTTCGTAATATCTCTTGCAGCTTGCTCATACTCTTCTTCTGTAGAGTGGCGTTTAATCCCCTCTAGTACGTTCGGCATCGCAGTCCCTTTTAGCACGGTATTGTCCCATGTCCCGTCCTCTGTCTCATGGTAGGCACGTAAGAAAGTGTAAATATAGTCCTCTCCTTTCAATCGTGACATCAGCGATAAGTCAGGCGGCTCTGTTCCAAAAACCCCCTTGGCAATATCGGGCAACATGCGGGTTTCAACATCGTCAACGACCCGACCTTGTCCATAAGCCATCTTCTCCATGATTTCATCATCTGACCAACCAATATTACGAGCAATTCGGTTATAACGAATATACTTAATTGAGTGGCAAGCCATACAGTAATTAGAAAAGAGTACTGCACCACGCTGCAAAGAGGCCTGATCACGCAAATCATTATTTGCATGTTCAAGCGTAATGCCATATCCACCCCCTGCCTGAGCAGAAAGGGATAAAGGTAATAAAAATAGACTACAGATAATTAATAGCTTCTTCATTTAAGTAACCCTCTCTGGTACAGGCTTGGTTTTCTCATTCACCGAAGTAAAGGGCAAAATAAGGAAGAACATAAAGTATAACGCGGTAAAGATTTGCGCTAATTTTGTTAGTTCAGGCGTTGCTGGCTGAGTGCCTAGCCATCCAAGAATAACAAAGCTGACCACCAAAATAGTCAATAGAATTTTGAATGACAATCCGCGATAACGAATTGATTTAACCTTACAACGATCTAACCATGGCATTGCAAAGAGCACTGCAATCGCGCCACCCATTGCCACGACCCCTAAGAACTTATCAGGAATCGCTCTCAAAATTGCATAGAAAGGTGTGAAATACCAAACGGGTGCAATATGATCAGGTGTTTTCAATGGGTTTGCTGGTTCAAAGTTAGGCGCCTCAATAAAGTAGCCGCCGCCCTCTGGGGCATAGAACATAACAATCGCAAATAACAACATAAAGAACACTGCGCCCATCGAATCCTTAACGGAATAATATGGATGGAAGGGAATACCATCCATTGGTAAACCACGGTCATTCTTATATTTCTTAATCTCAACCCCATCCGGGTTATTCGACCCAACCTGATGCAGTGCGACAATATGCATAAAGACAAGTACCACTAACACCAACGGCAGTGCGATAACATGCAGTGCAAAGAAACGGTTCAGTGTCACATCAGAGATGACAAAATCTCCACGAACCCACAAAGCTAAATCAGGTCCGATAAGGGGAATCGCCCCAAACAAAGAGATAATCACCTGTGCGCCCCAGTAAGACATCTGGCCCCAAGGCAATAAATACCCCATGAAAGCTTCAGCCATCAATAACAGGAATAACATCATCCCGATAAGCCAAACCAGCTCGCGCGGTTCTTTATAGGATCCGTAGAGCATTCCTCGCATCATGTGCAGGTAGACCACTAAAAAAAATGCGGAGGCACCTGTTGAGTGCATATAGCGGATTAACCAACCCCACTCGACATCTCGCATGATGTACTCAACGGAGGCAAATGCTTCAGCAGCACTCGGCTTGTAGCTCATGGTTAACCAGATACCCGTGACGATTTGGTTAACTAGAACAATCAATGCTAAAGAGCCAAAAAAGTACCAAAAGTTGAAGTTTTTAGGCGCATAGTATTCGCCAACGTGTACATTCCATGTACTCACAAGAGGGTAGCGTTTATCAAACCAGCCTAACAAAGTGCCGTTCTTGGCGACTAATTTTGAATCATTATGATCAGACATTATGCTTGAGCTCCTTCAGATGGCCCTTCTCCAATACGAATAAGCGTATCCGTAATGAAATGGTGCGGTGGTACTTCCAAATTGGTCGGGGCAGGAACAGACTGAAAAACTCGGCCAGCCAAGTCAAAACGAGAACCATGGCAAGGACAGAAGAACCCTCCCTGCCAATCCGCACCAATATCAGGTGAGCCAATAGCAGGACGAAACAGCGGCGCACACCCTAGGTGCGTACAGATACCAACGACGACAAGGTATTCTGCTTTAACCGCGCGAGCAGGATTTTTACAGTATTCTGGTTGGTCAGACTCGTCAGAAGCAGGGTCTCTTAACTGACCGTCTAGAGGCGCCAGTCCTTCAAGCATTTCAGGGGTTCTGCGCACAACCCATACAGGCTTCCCACGCCATGCAACCGTTAACATCTGACCTAATTGAAGCTGACTAATGTCCGCATTTACCGGAGCACCAGCAGCCTTAGCTCTCTCACTTGGCTGCCAAGAGCTTACAAATGGCACCGCCAGAAAGGTGGCACCCACTGCGCCTACAACACCTGTTGCACCGGTTAACACTTTTCGGCGCTCAAGATTCACGCTCGTACTGTTTTGTTCTTCTGTCGACATAGGTTTTTTCCTAGTTGTTCGCAAGCAAATTCCCCTTATTCTACCTAAGCTAACACAAAATTTAAATCAGTATCTTCTGATATTCGCAAATAAATAAAGTCAACCTATGAAGAGGCATAAGCTTAGCTTATAGTGTACCCTGTGAAAAGCCTATAAAACCGCCTTAAACAGGATTATTAATATCAATAAAATGACACACTACATTAAATTTATACGAGAGATGCTCACCCAAGGCCTTAACCCCTAAGCGTTCCGTCGCATGATGCCCTGCGGCTAAATAATGAATACCGCTCTCTAATGCTTGATGTGTCGTTTGCTCTGAAACTTCACCACTAATATAGACATCAGCTCCCCACTCAATCGCTTGATCAATATAGCCCTGTGCGCCGCCACTACACCAAGCAATGGTCTGAACCTCTTGAGGTCCACCCGGTAGATGCAAAACATCTCGCCCTAAACTACCCGAGATAACCTGTTTAAATTGAGCCATATTCATGGATTTATTCAACTTTCCTAACCTAACTAACCCTGGTTTAGGTGTTATATCCTCTAAGCTCCAAAGCTGCGCAAGTTGTGCATTATTTCCTAGGATCGCGTGGCCATCTAATGGCAAATGATAGCCAATTAAATTAATGTCATTCATCAAAAGTGCTTTAATGCGCTTCTGTTTCAGTCCCACGATCTGTGGCTTTTCATTTTTCCAAAAGTAACCATGATGCACCAGTATTGCATCTGCCTTCAACTCTATTGCCGCGTCTATCAAAGCTTGACACGCAGTCACCCCTGTCACAATCGTATTAATCTCTTTGCGCCCTTCAACCTGTAAACCATTCGGGGCATAATCTTGATAACTGCTTACCTCAAGTAAGTCATCCAGATAATCTATTAACTCTGTACGCTGCATCTTATATTCTCTCTATACGGGGAAACCCTCTAATGGCGGGCAAAAAAAAACCACCAGACCTGATTAGGCCGGATGGTTCTTGATATTAAAAGTAGCTTGCGAGTAACAACTCAACAAGCCTACCCTGTGATGCGGTAACGAGCAGATGCAGCATGCGCTTGCAAGCCTTCTCCATCAGCGAGTACACCCGCAATATGACCTAATGTATTTGCCCCTTCGGCAGAACACATAATTAGGCTTGAACGTTTCTGGAAA
>JAADDM010000181.1 GCA_013153955.1 Gammaproteobacteria bacterium
GTCAGTCTTTGGGTCTTTTGGTCTTTGGGTCGGTCGCGGTTCGGTGGGTGGGTGGGTTTGTGGGTGGTTGGATACGCTCGCTTTCGGTAATGGTTTATTATAGGCTGAATGCGTTGGTCCTCATCGCTCTGGGCAGCCGCTTCCATAGCATGCACGCTCAACCGGGGTGTACGCAGGGGTCGTGTAAGTGGGGAGTGGTTGGGCGGGACGGGCTGGGTTGATTTCTGAGGCTGAACTGTCGATGAGCCTAAGTCGCTGCGAACCTCCATTTCATTTACGTTAGGGCAAGACGGAGTAGAGCCTGTGGTAGAGGTCCACCCCTGGTAGATCCAGGTTGGCCACTGACTCTGCCAGACCTTATCAGCGTCGTCCCCTTCGTATAATCCTGCCGGGGCGAGGGTTCTCTTCATTCCAGGCAATAGTGGGGTCGATTAAACAGACTTTTTCTTGATTAACTGGCTTCTGTTTGCCAGTGTGAACTGATTGCGTACGTACTCAAAACACGCGTGACTTCTTAATGTGGATCCCATCGTGACGTCATAGCCACGTGATTGTGTGCAGCAAGAACCACTGTGTCTGCAACAGACAACATCCCGAGATTAGCCTTACGTTGGAGCCTCTCCCGCTTGTATTTACGACTGTCTTCGGTAGTTGCATTAGCAACGGGCAAAGTTTCAGCAAGGACCTCAAGTAGACTTCGAGTAGACGACTGCGGTGCCCATATAGCAGAAAGAACGGCGTGAACACCCTTAAGGTAGACAATGACGTTCGGTATGCTACTAGGGCATCGGCTAGCTTTTCCTTCAATCGACTGGCCACATTAGTACATGCTTTGGTTCTACCCAGTCACCGACATCGAACACAGCCACCTCGGGGTGGGGACGGATACGGCTTAGCATCTCAGCGCCAATATTGTTACGGCCACGACGGCACTCGATTCGAGCTTCATATTCTACTAATAACACACACACACACCCCTCCGGCGACCGCTGGACCTTGATGCTGTTCATTTGTTGTGTGAATAGGGCTTTAAGCGGCTTAGGGGTCCGTGTACACAGTGAATTGAGCACCCTACAGGTAAGGGCGCAATTTCTCAATAACATACACGACAAACTAGGCATCTTTCTCAATGGTTGCTCAGCATTTTTGGGGTGATGATAACGCGCGGCAGACATATGAAATCACCCTTTCTAACCCATGTTGGTCATCCTGCACCAACATTGCCCCTACTGCATAATCACACGCATCCGTGTATAGTTTGTATGGACAGTCGGAGCGCCGGGATGCCTTAATACGGTTTGAAACCAACTCAGGCTTGAGCTAAGCTCCGTTACTCGGTTAGGAGCTTGGAGATGGCTACTGTCTTTTCAGGGTCAGGGCTTATAACATGCCCTAGCAAGCGGACCTGTGCCATTCCAAACTGACCTTTACTGGGCTTCAGTTTCAGCCCAGCCTCACAGTAAACGATCAAAAACAGCTGATAAATGTTGCACATGCGCTTCAGGTAATGGAGAATAAACCACAATGTCATCGAAGCAGACGAACACGCACCTGCCAATCAACTCTGCCAGTATCTTATCCATGGTTCGTTGGAATACTGCTGGGACATTAGCCAAGCCAAATGGCATACACAGATATTCAAATAGACCCAGATGGCACCGGAAGACTATGTTGGAGATATCCGCATCCGCCATCTTAATTTGGTGATATCCTACGCGTAAATCTAACGTAGAAAAAATGCCGCTGCCCGCCACCTGGTCGAAATATTGTCGATGAGGGGAAGTGGCTATTGGTCACGAACGGTGCACAAAATCTCGCCTCTTCCGACGATTTGGGCACGACGACGATGGCACAGGCCCAGGGGGAGAAGCTGGGACGGATAACTCCCTCTTCTAACATATCCTGAGAAAAGTCCTCTGGCAAACTGTGCTTATGGAGTGGGGTACGATACGCTTTTTAGCAATGGGTCTATCGCAAGTACGTATGGTCATCTCCGTGACCCACAATGCCCGTTGGGTTCCCCTTCCTGCGAGAAAACCTCCGTATTCTTCTTTACCAACTTCTGAAACTTCCTGCAAATCGAACCCAAACCCAGTTAGTTACCTTCCAGGGCCCACCCGTGATGCTATCGATCTGACCTCAGCAGGAGCGGGTAACCATTGGCCAACCTGCACCGCATACGAAAACAATCTAAGATGCTCTCACCCCACTCCAACCCCCACTCCCGTTACCAATTTGAGCCCCTGAACGCCTCCTCCGCGTAACGGAGCGATCCATCGATCGTACGGCTGACCACCTTCACGATACTTCTTTGACCTACTTGCTCGGATGCCAAGTCCATGTCCTGTATCCACGTTCTGGTCGCCAGGTGTCAGCACCCATCGGCATGACGAGATGCGGCCACAAGTTGGTCCACGGTCCGACTGATCACCTTGCCATCCTCCAGCGGCTCCTTCTAGGTCTATCCAAGCTGGAAAAGTTCACCCATAGCCTGGATGACAGGTCGCAGATTCTCGGGGACGTCCGCCATCTTCTTCTTTTTTTCTCAAGCTCGCCACTCGTACCTGCGATTTACGAGGTCTACGAGTCGCCCAGTTCACAAATGTATTTACATAACTGTGAATTCTATCCGCATCTGACTTCTTCACGGACAAACTTCTGGCTCGAATCCTATGGCAAGCTGGCCGATGTAAAGTATCCTATCTTTATCATGACTCATACGAACATTCCAACAAACAGGTGTGTCGTGTAGCTGGTCCAAAACCAAACTTCCACCTTCCTTTAGTAGACGCGCACATACATCGTTATCACAACAGACAATCGGCCTCGGGTTTCTAATTTTATAAATGTATTTCTTCCTATCCGGCAATAGATAAGAACTACACCTGCCGCTGGGCGATCAAAGCGATGTGTCCCGATGTGTTGTCTAACGTCTTATCTGGCATCTGGCATCAACCAAACTTTCCGCTGGACGTGACGCAACACTTCTTATCGGGCAGGAAAGGCGTCATCGTTGTCGATTCAATATCTTTTTCAAATTTTTAGTTACACCCAGCCGAATACAATATCATCAAGAATGCCGTACTGTAGTGGTTTACAGCAGCTTCGGAGTAGCTCGGTGTTTGCGTTGCCCACCGAGCGGGAGATGTTTGTGTCTTGGTCTTACTCCTTGATAATGTCTACTAGACAAAATATTGACACGGGTTTGCCATCTCTGTGCCACTGCTTTTTATATGTACTAAGCACACAGTCACACACACACACACACAGCATCTCCTGTGTCTCATGCCATCATCAGTGTTTATGTGCACAGCAGCATATCATCACTCCTCCGACAGTCTTCAGTACCGTCAGCAGTCTGACTGTTACTTTCCATACGCAGCTGCAGGGAACTGGTTCTGGCCGATATTCCAGTCATTCATACAATCTTATCGAAGTCATTAAACACCAAACACCGAACTCTGCATGTTGTTATTTTATTGACACAAAGAGCTTTTCTTTAAATACAGACCCATCAGCTGTTCAAAGGCACTTAATTGTAACAAACAACGGCCAGATTTGAATCAGCCAACTCCAACCAGTCGCCTAGTGCCGGTAGGTCAGCGGATGAGTCTTTCAGATAAGCGACAAATCCTAGAATCACAAGCAAATAGAATTGTTTTCAGCTGTCGGCATGTGTCTGTAAGGTAGCTTTCATGGCGCAAACAGACACATTAAACACGCAAAAAACCGGCACGTACACAAATCCAACAAATGCACTCACTCACTCACTCAAACACTCAAACACCGACTAAAACACTCACTCACACAAATACTCACTCAAACACTCAAGCTCTCACTCAATGAGTCACTCACTCAAACGCAGATACTGAGTTAGGACATTGATTACAGCCGTTGGCTTACACGACTGACATCAGTACTCAAAAGTATAAATGACGCTCTATTCAGTCTTTAAAATCTGTCAGAAGTACGTACTGTTGGAGAGGCAGCTGGATGTGGGCTTAACTGAAGTAATAACCCACGACGGCGTTTGTGTTGCAAATGTATACATCTTGGCTAACCACATCTCACCATTCAGGTTTTGGTAGACCGGATGACCATAGCATGGATCCAAATAAGTTTCTTCATAAACACCCACGATCTTATTGCCCGAATCGGTTTCACTCGCATTCACGGCAGCCCACTGGGTGCAGCCTGATGAAAGCCAGAAGTAAAGAAAGAATTCTCGTCGGACCGTCGCCACGAGAGCTACTGACGCTGCATTATTTGATGCAAGTCTACGATATCTACAGAACTATATGGCTGACAGCAGAATAAATGGTGAGTTTACGTGTACAAAATTGTCGAGAGAAATTTACTGATTAGTAAAGTAGCTTCCGTCAATTAATAACGATCTCCACCTCAAAGATAATTCTAACGATAAACTGTAAAAGTCATTTTTATTACATCGCTGGCATCGGACAGTTACTGGTGATACGCGTCCTTACCTTGGGCACCGTTAGCTGAAAGGTTAAAGAAAAGCACAGAATTATAAACACAAAAAGCCAAAATAATAACAAATATCAAGCACACATATCAGTGAAAATCTGCAACAGACAATCTGCCGACTAGTCGCCGACTTGAAATGTTCTACACGATTAGCTGAAATATCGGCCAAGTATAAAGGACCGATCGATTTCAGCAAATCAGATTTGTGGACTCTGCTTCGAATTTTTAATATCAAATAACTGCTAGTCAATCTTACGAGCTTTAATCATATTGATGACTGTATCCGCCAGGTCACCCCTGAGGTCGGCGAAATGAATTACTTCTAACACGTTCTCGGCCTTCGTGCCCGTGGCTATTGCACGCACCTGTACGGAGTTAAGTGGTTGAAATGATTCGTTCTGGTGATTAGTCAAAGCCAACTTCCTTAAACCGCCTGATGAATTAACGTGAATTGCCCTCTCAAGTTCAAAAAACAAACAAACAAACAAACAAACAAACAAACAAACAAACAAACAAACAAACAAACAAACAAACAAACAAACAAACAAACAAACAAACAAA
>JAADDM010000324.1 GCA_013153955.1 Gammaproteobacteria bacterium
TGTAAACGGAGCTAAAGTGGATCACATGGTTTTTAAAATGGATATTTATAAGACCTTTATGGGACAAGCCTCTCTAAAAGCGACTGATCTATCCGATCATTATAAATGCCGCCTTGGTCATTGGTATTATCAAGGTGAGGGGGTTGCATGTTACTCCAAGTTACCGGGTTATCAGGAGGTGGAGGGCTTTCATGTTGAGGTTCATAGAGGGGGCAAACGTGCGCTTGAGATGCTGGAGGTTGGTGACTTTGCAAGCGGTGTTGAAGAGCTGGTTAAAATGGAAGAGGCCAGTATTGGGGTTCAAGATTCATTAGAGATGATTGCCACATCAGCGGAAAAAGATTTATCGTTACTCTGTACCGCAGATTAACCCTCATATGGCTTTCATTGATTGAGCCGCCCTTTAAGTTCCTTCTTATCAGACTTAATCTTGCTACTCTAGCCGATCCCATCTACGCAAAAGGCCTTGCAACGCAGTGAGTTGGCCGACGCTTTTCAGCCTTGTTCTGGTGCTTTGCGCGGCTTTTTGGGCGGGCGACAGCCGCAAGAGGGGACAGGATCAACGCCGCCGGGATTGCCCGGATGACAGCGAAATATACGTTTGATCGCCAACCAACTCCCACAGAGCACTCCATGCTGTATTAAGGCTTCCTGCGCATAGTGAGAGCAAGAGGGGTAGAATCGGCAACGAGGGCCTAATATCGGACTGATAAACAGCTGGTAAATGCGAATGAGTATTCTCAATAGCCACCCTATCGGATTAAATGGATACATGACGTTTAATCGCTTTGGTTGGCGGGCCGTCTAAGCCATTATCGTGGGTAGAGAGCCAAGCCTCTAGGGTATTAATATCAACAGGGCGACTGATGTAATAGCCCTGTACAAAATCACAGCCGAGCTCTGTTAGGAAATCAAGTTGCTCAAGGGTCTCAACGCCTTCGGCCACGACTCGCATGTTTAGACTATGAGAGAGCGTGACAATAGCACGGGCGATACTCACATCGTCCTCATTATTGGGCAGACCATCAACAAAGCTTTTATCAATTTTGAGAATGCTGAGGGGAAACTTTTTTAAGTAGCTTAAAGAGGAGTACCCCGTACCAAAATCATCAACAGATAGCCCAAATCCTTGTTCGCGAATGTCATTAAAGAGCACAATGTTCTCTTCTGCGTTAGACATGACGGTGCGCTCTGTTAGCTCTATTTCAAGCAGGTGACTGGGAAGATTTGCTTGATGCATAAGTTGACTCAAGGAGTCCATGAAATTGGCCTGTTGGAGCTGTTGGCTGCTGACGTTAATGGCGATATGCAAGGCGTTAAAAGGGGTGTTTTTCCACGCTTTTAACTGCTGAACACACGTTTGTGCGACCCAATCACCAATGCTAACGATTAAGTTACTCTCCTCTGCAATAGAGATAAAACGGTCAGGAGCAACAAAGCCTAGGACTGGGTTGTGCCAACGAATGAGGGCTTCAACGCCAATCGTTTTGTGTGTGGATAAGTCGATTTGAGGCTGAAAAACCAAAGAGAACTCATTCAGTCTAAGGGCGTGACGTAAGTGTTTTTCAATGAGAATACGTTCAGAAAGCTCAGTGTCTAAGGTTTGTTCATAGATAGAGAAGGTGTTTTTACCTGAACTTTTCGATTGATACATGGCTGAATCAGCATGACGTAATAAGGTATCCACATCGGTTCCATGTTGTGGGTAGAGGGCGATACCAATACTGCCGGTCACTTGTAAATCATCATTTTGAATATGGACCAAACGCTCAATCTGTTTGAGCAGTCGCAAAGTAATGACACCAACCTCTTGTTCTCCCACACCTCCCAGCATAAAGATAAATTCATCCCCGCCAAAACGACAAATATGATTTTTTTCTGCCGTGTCTCTTAATGTGAGGGTTAAACGTTTTGAGATGACTTTGAGCAGTTCATCGCCAATGCTATGACCTAAAGAGTCGTTCACCTGTTTAAATCCATCTAAATCGAGAAATAGAATCGCAAACTGTTTAAATCGGTTTTGAGTGATAAGCGAATCAATTTGAGATTTAAAGTAGCTACGGTTTTCCAAATTAGTAAGCGGGTCAAAATAAGCAAGTTGCTTGATGTCCGCTTCAGCTTGTCTTTGGTTTGAAATATCCTTAATAAACAAGCTTATTTCGGCATCTTCTGCTCGCTGAGAGGTTTTTAGAATTGAGACCGAAACCTCTGCAATGATGGATTTATGGCCTCTGCCCATAAGGGGGATTTCAACGGTATGTGCTTCCATTGTCTCTGTGCTGTTGAGTTGTAGCTGCTCCATGAAAATAGAGTGTAGATCCTGTTCATTATCTACCTTACCGGGTATTTTATGAAGCGTGCTTTGAATACAGATACTGACAAAACACTGCGACAAAGCCTCTTTCGGAGTATAGCCAAATAGCGTTTCTGCCGCAGGGTTCCATACTTTAATGTAGCCAAGGTGATTGGTCACGACGATCGCTTCTTGTGAGGTTTCAAATATCTGTTCTAATCGATTTTGTAAAAAACGTAAATAAAGCGTGTAGTGAATCAGGGCAATCATGATTCCGCTGAGGATTAGAAAGCCTAAAAGAGCGAGGAGTATATTTTGACTGGCAGCCGTTATATTGAGGTTATGCCAGCCCCAATGCTGAAGCACTGTGATGGTCACATCCGGCAGGTCAGGAGAGAGCTTCAGCACACCTGTCATATTGTATTCAAAAGGTAAAAATGGGGACTCTGTTTTGTTCTTAGCCCAAAGTAGTGACTTAAAAAGAGGGCCGCTTTGTAGGTGAGGCGGCGGGATTAAATACACGGGTTCAGTTTTAAATTGGTTTTGAATGCGTTGAATAAAAGCATTTTCAATCTCTAAGGCCAGAAAGATCACCCCTTTCATTTGCGCTTGACGCGCGCTGTCGGAAAGGGCTGCTGGGGAAGAGGCGTAAACGGGCTGTAGCATTAACCGATAAAACTGATGGGTGATTTTCGATTGAACGAGTACTGAGAAAGGTTTATTAGCAAGGATCGCAGAGCCTAACTGTGCTTGAACTTGCGGAATGCTTAACAGGTCTTCACTCAACATCGTTGAGCGTAGCGAGTCATAAGGGGTAATGATGCTAACCGAAAGGTGGTGCGTTTGTGGTTGCAGAACCTCTTCTTTAAAAAGCCCTTTTGGATGCGTGTTAAAGGACTCGTAACCACTCTGTTTTTGACGTTGGTCAAAGAGGGGTTTTTGTCGGCTGGTTAGGTAGTTTGCGAAACCGATGGCATGAATATTCTCGGTGTGATCATACAGCCCTTGTGTAAAGTGTTTGAACTCATTGGCTGAACGGATGGCACTGGAGGTGTAGTATTGGGCTAATGAGGTTAAAAGGGAGTTATCGCGCGCCTGCGTTTTGATTTGTTGAAGGGTTATTTTGGCCAGTTTGTGGTCGAAAATGCGTTTTTCAGATTTGTGCTGGGCGTTGATAGAGACAATAAGGGTTGTCAGTGCAACAATGGCACCGAGCACGATTAAAAGCGATTTTTTCTTAAAAGAGAGGCGATAGGCCTCCTTCATTTTAAAGTTTTTCATTTACGGTTGTTCGCTTTGGAAAGTGATGGCTTGCTCAACCAGCTGGCTGGGGATTTGTTTGATAAAGGGGGCGGCTAACTCAGGGTTTACAAAGGTGTTAAAGCGCTGGTTAGGTGTGATGGGTAACAGTTTTATCGGGATGCCTTTTAAAATACTTAAAGCGGTTAATCCTGCCCAGTGTCCCTGTTCTTCAGAGGATTTAGTCATGCCAAAAGCGACATAGTTCATCATCCAAGGCTGAGTTGCGATGCTTAGTTTGTGATTGTGCTGCTTGATCCAGTCTAAATTGCGCGTGTGATCCCAATGTGGAAAACTGGCCATGTTCCCTAAAATAATCAGGTGTGTTTTTGGGTCTTCTTGGAGGGTTTTATACGCTTTACGCCAGTCCTCTTGTGTGGCGACACTGAGTGCAACCCCTGTTATTTTAAGCTGTTGGGTGACGGCCAAAAAGTCTGCTGCATTGTGATGGGCCGTTTTGCCTTTTGTGGTTAAAAAGGCGATGTGTGTTTGGGATAAGTTTTGTTTAAATAGGCTTTGGAGTAAGAGTTTTGTGGGGGCTAACTCAATCATTCCCGTAGCATTTTTGTAAGGTAGGCCATAGCGAAGTGCACTTTTGTTTACCCCGCAAAAAACAAAGGGTAGGGGGCTGTCTTTAAAATGGCGCTGTAGCACATAGTGAACGGCATTATCGTCTGAGACAATGACAATGTCTGGGTGCACTGTGAGGATATGGTTTTTGGCGGCCTGTGCAATCTCTTCAAGGCGAGTTTGATCAAATACTTTTTTAGAGTCCATATAAAAAGAGTGCAGCTCACATTTTCCTTTTAAGGTTTGCTTGAGTGCTCTTTCAATGCCATCTAACCACGGGTAGCCCGGTGCATAGGAAGCAACATGTAAGCAGGTTGGTAGCTCGGTTGAAGAGGTTGAGTGATGACTTGCATAGAGAGATGTCGATAAAGTCCCTCCGATGAATAGAGTCAAGCATACGCAAATAAAGGAGAAATAGTGGTGTGTGCTTTTAATGTGCGATACATTCAATGCGTGTAACATTTTTAATCCGTAACCTCTTGAGCACGATGATCCATTTAGCAAGGTAAGAGATAATCCGCCTATCTTCTTAAAACTAAGAAAAATACTACAATGTTTCAGGATAGAATACCAGTTATGCATATTATTATCTCAGCGATTAAAAAGGAAGTACCGTCATGATGACACCGACCCAGAGTATTCTTATTTCTCAAGCCACGATTGTGAATGAGGGCAAACAGTGGATTGGTGATGTTTTAGTGGAAAATGGACGTATTGCCAAGGTTGCCGAGCGTATTGATGTGAATGCTGATCGGGTGATTGATGCTGCTGGCTTGATGTTATTGCCGGGTATGATTGATGACCAAGTACATTTTAGAGATCCTGGCCTAACCAGTAAAGGCGATATTGCAACCGAATCTAAAGCAGCGCTGGCAGGTGGAA
>JAADDM010000037.1 GCA_013153955.1 Gammaproteobacteria bacterium
CTGCACCGCACCAAGCCGATAAACAGCTGATTGCAGACACCCTAATTTTAATGGATCAATCGGATTTAGATTTTCACTACTTCTTTCAACTTCTGCAATACTTTGACACTGAACAACATGCGCTATTTATAAACTACCTACCTGACGCCAAGGCTTGGAGAAGCTGGGTGACGCGCTATCGAAACCGTATCCAAGCAGAGCGCTACCCCAAAGACAGCCCACAACTGATTGCGCGCAACACTCCTAAAATAATTCTACGAACTTACATACTACAAACCATCATTGAAGCCGCAGAACAACAAAACTACCAGCCTTTATCGGACTGGATGCAGTGGATAAGCACACCTTATCAGCTCCCTGACTCCTTCACTAATGACGCCTATAAAAGCCTTATAACGCCGCCCTTAGCGCATCAGAAAAGGGGCGCTTTGAGTTGTTCCTCTTAATACAGACTCTAAAAATGTTCTACTTATTCCCCTTCCTCCGTACCATTACGTGTTAAGTTAATTCTCGTGAAAGCCCCCCCTTAACCTAATTGAGGCCCTTTTAACATGACACCATCTGACCCGCCCAACTTACGCCACAGCCCTAGAGTGAGCTTACAGAGGTCAATTACCGTCTCTAATTCGGAGCATAGCCTACCGTGCCAACTATTAGATTTATCCTATACCGGACTTGGCCTAATCAGCCTGCACCCGCTAAAAAAAGGCGCATATCAACTGAATTTTAGCTTGCCCGATTTTGATGGTGAGCACCCCCTGAGCCTCCTCGGTCAGATGATTCACTTTAAATCTGTTAGAGACCAATACTTAATTGGCTTCAAGCTGCCTTCTCTCACCCCGCACGAACAGCTCGTCTTTAAAGGGTTCATGCAATTTCATAAAAGACTTACCCCCTTAACAGAGTAAAAAACCCTCATGCCTCCCTTAGAAAACGCAGACAAACCTGTCAAAACCAACCGCAAAATCATCCTTTCGGGTAAAAATGGTCAAGCCCATGCCTTACTGGTAGACCTCTCCGCACAACACGCAGGCGTCATCAGTCAGCGAGGAGCAAAAGAAGGAACAGAACTCGAGCTGATCTTTGAGATTCCAGCATTTAAGCAATTTGTCACCCTTGCTCTTTCCGCCGTAGTCAGTCATCGACATCGCGCAAAGGAAGGCGTTTATCTCAAATTTTCTTTCACACGCAACACGCCTGAAGAGCAAGCAGCCCTTGAAGACTTTCTTGCTTATAAACACCGGCTCCTTGAAATGGGAAGACAGCAAGCGCACCCCCATGAATCTTTAGAATAAGAGGCCCTGCTCGATTTTTTATCCCCCGTTATTCTCTCTTTTAGAAACTCACCTTTACCCACCCATAAATAAAATTTGTGCGCCCCTCTTTTTTTGCTATTTATCTCTCGTTTTATTTACCGTATACTCAAATTCACGGTCACGAGTATCTAGCCCTAAAAGCACTAATTACACTAATTACACTAAAATTATCGTAGAACATCAAAATATGGACTGAAACCTGCTTAGGTTACAGATACCCATTAGGCAGACGACGGATGAATTTTTCATTCGATGGTTAAAATAGCCTCTCATACAAAATAAAATCTTACAGAGACATAAAATTATGCGGAATAACGGAACGGTCACTCAAAAAGAGTATCGCCTGGAAGCAGGTACAACCATCGTATCAAGAACAGACATGCACGGTAATATCCTAGAGGCCAATGAAGCCTTTATTGAAGCCAGTGGGTTTGAGTGGAAAGACCTTGTTGGCCAGCCGCATAACATGTTAAGACACCCTGACGTGCCTGAAGCCGTCTTTAAGGATTTCTGGAAGACGCTTAAAGCGGGTAAGCCTTGGACGCAAGTGGTTAAAAACCGCCGTCAAAATGGCGATCATTATTGGGTTGTCGCCAATGCAACGCCTATTTACGAAAAGGGACACGTCTCTGGCTATATGTCTGTTAGAACCCCGGCTACCCCCAATCAAATAAATGCCGCTGAACAAGCTTACGCAGAGATCAAGGCGGGCAAGATGAAGTTGGTCAACGGAAACGTCCAAACATGGACAGATAAAATCAACCTATTGCACCGATTTGATACAACCAGCATCACAACAGTGCTGGCAGTAATGCTTCTGGTCTCAGCCATCACCCCGGCACTTTTTGAACCCATTTTAGCCTATGTTCCCAAAGTCGTCTTTGAAATAACCGATGTCACACTCGTGCTGCTTATTATCATGGTTAACCGATTTAGCGCAGCGCAAACTAAACGCCTTAGCCAATACATAACCAGTATCGCATCGGGTAGCTACACCAATGAAATCAACTCAAAGGGCAGTGCCAGTTTTCCGAAAATTTTTGGCTATCTCCAAGGATTACAGATCAAGTTAGGCGCGAATCTTGAAGATGCCAAAACAGCTTTAAATAATGCCAAACGCATTGAAAGCGCCCTAAATTCAAGTTCGTCCAGCATCATGGTTGCAGACCAGCATCGTAGCATTATCTTTATTAATGATGCGCTCAAAGACTTGATACAAGAAATAGAACCCTCTTTACAGCAAGCCTTCCCCGAGTTTAAGGCCAACGAACTGCTTAGAGAAAATATTGATATCTTTCAAAAAGCCCCTGTTGAGCAAGCAGAACGCTTAATCAACCTAATGACAACTCATAAAGAGCGAATGACAGTAGGCAGTCGTGTTGTAGAGCTGGTTATTGATCCCATTCTCGATCAGGACAAAAATCGTTTAGGTACCGTCATCGAATGGCGTGATTTAACAGAACAACTGGCGATAGAAGTAAGCATTGAGAAAATTGTGGCCGATGCCTCAACGGGGATTTTAAGCGGAAAAATTGAAACGATGGGATTAACAGGCTTTGCAAAAACCCTCTCTGAATCCATTAATTTACTGCTCAAAAGCTTTTCCGACACCACCAACAAACTCACTCACATCCTAAGCGGCATGAGTGACGGTAACATGACGGAAAGAATGGGCGGCCAATATCAAGGTGAATTACTCGCCATGAAAACGGCTGTTAACAATGCCTTAAACAACATTGAAATTACCCTTGGTCAGGTCAAGATTGGGGCCTCTGCGATTGGCGGAATGTCCTCTGAAGTCTCTATTGCCAGTGATGATTTATCCCAAAGAACGCAACAACAAGCAGCCTCATTGGAAGAGACCGCTGCCAGCATGGAAGAACTCACCTCAACCGTACAACAATCTACAGAGAATACGGATCAAGCCAATATCCTTGCACACACCGCAGCAAATGAAGCGCAAGAAGGCATTCAAGTCATGAGTAAAACCATTGATGCCATGCAAGGTATCACTGAGTTAAGTAAGCAAATTGGAGACATTACTAACGTCATTGATAGCATCGCATTCCAAACAAACTTACTGGCACTCAACGCCGCTGTTGAGGCCGCCCGTGCAGGTGAGCATGGTCGAGGCTTTGCCGTCGTGGCGGGAGAGGTGCGTAACCTTGCCCAAAAATCGGCCGATGCTGCCAAAGACATTTCCACCCTAATTAGCTCAACCACCCAGCAAATTCAAAGTGGAACAGAGTTGGTTGAACAGACCAATACCGTATTTGAAGGGATGGTCGAAAAAATTAAAGACGTCGAACTTCTGGTCTCTGAAATTGCTTCAACCTCCCATGAACAGACAAAAGGATTAGATCAAATTAATGGTGCCGTCTCCCATCTTGATCAGATGACTCAACAAAATGCTGCGCTAGTAGAACAACTCTCTGCAACGGCTGGCAATATGAGCGAAGAAGCCGCGCAACAAGCTAAGTTTGTCGGCCGCTTCACGATCAGTGCCGCCGCTCAAGAGTCACAAGGAAACGGCGCGCATAATATTGATTTTGCCGATGCCAAAATGAAGCATCACTCTTGGAACTCTAAACTGGATCAACTACTTGCAGGACAAGAGTCTGACATTGATTCTCAAACAGCACGGTTAGCAGATATCTGTCCTCTTGGACAATGGTTACATGGCACAGGTCAAGCCTTTAACCAGCAAGACAGCTTTAAGCAACTGCTCAACATGCACGCAGAGTTCCATGCTACCGTGGGTAAGGTCATTGATGCGCATAGCATCGGGGATATAGAGCTTGCTCATAAAGAGAAAGAGAAGGTTGAAAAACTCTCGCAAGAAGTTATTCATCTCATTGATGATGTTTCAAATGAAGTCGCCAAAGAGTCAGCAGACCATGCGGCAGCAAAACTGGCTCCCGCAATAGATATGATCCCTGCAACTCGCCCTATTGCCACTGTCGCCCCGACTAAAATCTCAGCGCCAGTTGCTGCTGCGCCTAAACAGCTAGCAAACAACACGAGTGAAGAGTGGAGTGACTTTTAAACTTTTGCCAGTCAAAGTCACGTACCCTTGATAACCAGAGCCTTTACTCGATAAGGCTCTGTATCATTCAAAACGAAAAAAGCCAGCGTTTACCCGCTGGCTTTTTTCGTTCTCGGCCTACCGTTGTCTATCAACGTCTAATGACACACCGATTCATACGGGGTGAGTAAGCCATTCAAACCTTTCAATGAAAAGCGGTAAGCATGCTCCCCTAATGTCCTATGCGTTAGGGTAAGCTCAATCTCGCTACCTGAGCGCAGGGAAAATAACAACGCTTGGTACTTTTCAAGCATCACATTCATACTTTTTACCTGACCGCTTTTCAGCTCTAAACGTACCTTATTTGAATATTCATCCGCGGTATCAATAGGCTTGAGAACCCCTTGAAGCATCACTTCAGAGCGAACCTCTGCCCCCATGCCGTCCTTGATGCGGTAATGAATATCAAGCAGTCTCGGTGATTCAATCAAAACCTCATCATTAAACAACAGTACCTGCAATAGAGGAAACGGCGACATATCCGTACAAGTTAACCCTAAATAGACCTCTCTATCAGGCATTTTGGTAAACAACTCTAACGCACTGACCTGCCCACGGGCATCTTCATAAAGACTTAAATGAAAGTCTTCCTGCACGGCTGTTTTGGCGGCATAAGCGGTTGATAAGCCCAT